>NZ_LZGO01000012.1:0-6373 GCF_001690235.1 Gilliamella sp. wkB292 | reverse complement strand
TTAGAAAGAAAAAATTACTCTGGCGTTGTATGGCGTTATATTTTTAAAAGACAATTAGTTACAGAAAAATTTATAGAAAGAAATCATGAAGATCATTTATTTTCTCTTTCGATTATAACAAAAGCAAAAATTTCTCATTATTTAAATAATAAAATGGCATATTTTCATCGTATTGGTCATTGTTCACTGTCAAATCTAGGTATAGACAATCTTTATACTAATACTCTTAAAAGCGTTTTACATAAATGTATACAAAAAATTACTACATTACCTTTATCTGCTATTGCTACACGTAACTATATATTAGTTATGAATGCTACTTATTTAGAAACAATATTAAAATCAGAGAAATTTTTTAACAAAGACGAAAAAGATAACTTGATTAAAGAATTAGGTTTATTGAAACTTCTCATACGCATTTATATCAACAACAAGTCTAACATCATCGGTAATATTTGTTTTATTTCAAAATTTTTAAAACAACACGATTGTTCAATATCAACAAAAATAGCATTATTGAAATGCGCTATATCCAAACAACATCCATGTTCAGATATTAAAAACAACTACAAACAATATTGTTCATTGGATAAATTTTAATAAAAGCGAGCTCAAACCAACACAATAAGATCAAAAAAGACGTACATTACTCGTTGAAATTACTTTTATGCAACCTTGTATATGTACCATTAAGGCTCAATAACTCTGAATGAGTGCCTTTTTCAATAATTTTACCATCATTCATAACCAATATCTCATCTGCATTTTCAATAGTTGATAATCGATGGGCAATTACAATAGCTGTTCTTCCTTTTTGCAGTTCATCTAAAGCTTTTTGGATCGCACGTTCTGATTCAGAATCTAAAGCCGATGTTGCTTCATCAAGAATTAAAATAGGCGTATCCCGTAATAATGCTCTTGCTATAGCAATACGTTGACGTTGACCACCTGACAATAAAACACCACTTTCACCAACCTTTGTGTCAAAGCCATTTTCAAGGCCCATGATAAAATCATAAGCATAGGCTTTCTTAGCTGCTTCTTCTATTTGTTCTTGAGAATATATTCCTAGTCGTCCATAAGCAATATTATTAGCAATTGTATCGTTAAATAAATGAACGTTTTGAGACACTAATCCAATCTGATTTCTTAAAGAGTAAAGAGTAAAGTTTTGTATATTAGTATCATCAATTAAAATATTTCCTTGAGATACATCATAAAAACGGGTTAATAAACTGGCTATTGTAGTTTTTCCTGATCCTGAACGCCCCACTAAAGCAACAGTTTTACCAGCAGGGACAGTAAAACTAATATCATTCAAAGCCAATTCATTTCTTGTTTCATAACCGAATGATACGTTTTCAAAAACTATATTACCTTCTACTCTTTCAACATCTAAAGTCCCGCGATCATTTTCTACAGGTTGCTCTAATATTGCAAACAACGTTTGACACGCAGCCATACCTTTTTGGAATCCAGCATTAACACTAGTTAAGCTTTTTATTGGTTGCATTAAAGCAACCAATGAGGAAAAAACGACGGTGAACTCACCTGGAGTGATATTCAAATCTGGATTACTCGCAGTTAATAAAACAAATGCAATAGCAAATGAGATTACTAACTGCACAATAGGTGTTGATAATGCTGATATTGAAACTAAACGCATTCCATCACGTCTAAATTTATTACTTACTTTTTCAAAATTTTTCGATTCTTCATCCTGTGCACCAAATATTATAATTTCTCTATGCCCTTTTAGCATTTGCTCAACAGACATAGTGACATTACCCATCGAATTTTGCATATTTTTGGCTAATCGCCGAAATCTAACAGAGATATAAGTGATTAAAGCAATTACAATGGGGGTAATGATAATCAAAGATAGTGATAACTGCCAACTATTATAAAACATTGTATAAAACAACCCACAAATAAAGGCTGATTCACGAATTATTGTAATTAAAGCATCAGATGAGGACGCTGCGACTTGGTCAGTATCATAAGTAATTCTTGACAACAATCTACCAGTTGAATTTTGATCAAAATAACTAACAGGTGCATCAACAAAATGGCTAAATAATTTTTGCCGAATTTTCATCACAATTTTACCAGAAACTAATGATAGAAAAATGGAATAACCATAATTAGCAATCCCTCTCAACAAAACTAGAGCAAAAATATAAAAAGGTGCCATTAATAAAAATTCTTGATCATTCATAGAAAAACCGAGATCAAGTAATGGTCGTAATAATGCAATTAATGAAGTATCAGCAAAAGCACTAGCAATCAGCAAAATAACAGATAAAAATAAGATAAATTTATGTTCTGCAATAAATGGCCATAACTTTAAGAAAGTTCTTAATGTTGATGAATCTTTATCTATTTCATTTATATCTTGTTGTGTCATATTCAATATTATCTTTTGGTTTATTCTAAGAATTAAATTGCATTTTATGCATTTGAGCATAAATTCCATTTGCAGACATTAATGATTGATGGTTTCCATCTTCTACAACCTTACCATCATCGATAACTAATATTCGATCTGCTTTTTCAATAGTAGACAGTCGATGAGCAATAATAATTGATGTTCTATTTTTTTGTAAAATATCTATAGCATCTTGAACCAATCGTTCAGATTCATTATCTAATGCTGAAGTTGCTTCATCAAAAATTAAAATTGGATTATTTCGTAATAAAACACGTGCTATTGCAATTCGTTGTCGTTGCCCACCGGATAACAAGATACCGTTATCACCGATCTCGGTATCAATTCCCTTATCCAATTTATCAATAAATTCAATTGCATTAGCTAGCTTTGCTGCTCTAATTATATCTTCTTTACTGTAAAGGTGTTTTTCACCATAAGAAATATTTTCAGCAATGGTTCCATTAAATAAATGTACATTTTGAGAAACATAACCAATTTGGTTGCGTAATGATCTTAATGTATATTGTTGAATATTTATAGAATCTATTAGAATTTCACCTATAGATACATCATAAAAACGCGGAAGTAAGCTTGCAATGGTGGATTTACCTGCCCCTGAACGACCAACAAGAGCTATAGTTTGACCGGCTTCAATCTTTAACGAAAGATTATTCAGCGCTGGTGCATTCCTTGTGGGATAGGTATAGGTTACATTTTTGAACTCAATATTTCCTTTAATTTTATCGGCAACAATACTACCGCGATCCTCTTCTAAAGGCGAATGCAAGAGATCAAATAGTGATTCGCAAGCAATTGCACCTTTTTGTAATTCAACATGCAAGCTTGTTAATTCCCTTAATGGCCGCATAACCGCCACCATCGCAGAAAAAACGACAGTAAATGAACCTGGCGTAATATCAAGATGTTGACTAGCAACTAAATAAAGTATAAAGCCTAATCCTAGAGTAGCAACTAACTGAATGATAGGAGTTGACAATCTTGAGACTAACTCTATTTTGAGCATACCACGCCGAACACCATCTGTAATATAATTAAAGTTACGTTTTTCATATTTTTGAGCATTAAAAATTAAAACCTCTTTATGTCCCTTCAGCATTTCATCAGTTGCTGTAGTAATTTGTCCCATTCCTTGTTGCATGGAAGCGATGGTTTGTCTGAACTTTTTAGCTATATATTGAGCTATTAAGATAACTAATGGAACTAAAATAATAAGTACTGAAGCCAATTTCCAACTGCCATATAGCATAACAATACATAATCCTATTGCATAAGCTATCTCTCGAATAAGAATAATCAGTGCATCGGAAGAAGCTTTTGATAACATTTGAGTATTAAAAGTTATAATGGAAACAAGATCACCAACGGATTGCTTATCATGAAAACTGGTAGGACTTTTAATTAAATGATCAAATATCATCTGTCTAAATTTAGTTACCACTTTACCCGATAACCAAGAAAGACAATAAGTTGACACATAATTGGACAGCCCTCGCAATAAAATTAAACCGATAATAGCAATAGCTATTGCAATCAAAAGAGAATAATTTTTATCCATTAATCCATGATCTAACAATGGTTTAGTTAGTGAGATCAAAGTAGCATCAGTAGCTGCATTAAGTAACAGTCCAATAACCGCAACAAATAACGCTTTTTTAAATGGCCTAATAAAAGGCCACAGTTTTTTTAAAGCCGTAAATGAGTTTAATTGTTGAGACATAATAAAAGATTATAAAAATATTATTTGCAGGCATTATACTATAAATTAAGCTATTGCCGTTAACTATATTCTTTTCGTAGCCAGAATAATTGAAATTATAATATTTCAATATGATTAATTATGTTTTTCCTTTTTTTAAGTTTTAATTTAAACCCTAAGAAACAAACAAGATAATACTTATCACAATCCCAAAAACCTAATAATCGCTGTCTCTTTGTTAAAAATAACTTGTTTATCTTACCAATACGTTGGTATCGCCTTTCAGATAAAGCTTTTATATAATGATTATTTGGATAATAAGAAGTTAAATTATATAGCTTGACAATTTCTGTCGATTTATTTAAAACACACATCCGCTTATTTTTAGGAAATCGTCGTAACGTTTCATAAATTTTATCCAAAAACAAATTAACAAGTGTAGGTTTTATTTTTTCAATTAAACCCCACCTAAACATAAAATTAAGTAAATATTCAAAACACAACAACGAATCTAATTCATGTGAAATTTTGTGTCCTGTATTATATTGGTTTTTTTGTGCCATGATAGAACCGTTTCTTATAAGATAATTATAAAATTTCTCATTGACAAAATACACGGAATCACTAACTAAAGCATAAGACCAAAAGAAAGGGTTATCTTCATACCACAGACCAAGAGGAAACCTAATTTTATAGTTGTTTATAATTGAAAGTTTAAATATTTTATTCCAAGCAACTACATCCATTTTAGATACAACATCGTTTGATAATTTAACCAAACCTGTATGATTATGTTCAAAATACTTTTCGTCTTGTTTGCGATTCACATTATCTTCTATTACAAGTTGTGTTGCAAAATAAACAAGATCCACTCCAGGGATATCAAGATAAGGTAACAATTTCTCATAAGCATTTGGTTCGATAAAATCATCAGAATCAATAAAAGTAATGTATTTACCTTGAGCATTATCAATACCAATATTTCTTGCTGAAGACATACCACCATTTTTTTTATTAATAATTTTAATTCTATTATCAATCTGACTATATTTTTTGAGAATATCAAGTGAATTATCAGTAGAACCATCATTAACACAAATTATTTCAATATTTTCAATTTTTTGATTTAAAACACTGTCTAAACATTTACTTAAATATTTTTCTGTGTTATATACAGGAATGATAATAGACAAAACTACAGACATAAAAAAGAACCTTCCAATCATCGTACAAACGATTATTATTCTAATTTATTTATAAAGATAAATATATATTTTATTTTAAATGATATATAGCCATATTTTCAATCTGCTTTCGTAACTTGTTTATTTTTCTTTTCACACAACAATACGGAAGTAAGCTAAACAAAAAAAATAATACAATTTTCTTATAATATCTAAACTTGGAATTTCGGCGCAATTGATTATTATCTACCATTTTTGTTTTAATAACATCAAAATCAGGCCCATGCTTATAATTAATAGGATATGGGTTTAATCCTTTTTTGCGCCAAAAGTTAACCCACCATACTTCCATACAATAAAAATTTTCCGGCGAGATATTTATATCGAACTCTAAATATAACGACGAGGATTTATCAATATCTTCTGGTTTCCCAAAAAAAATTAGGTCAGCACCAGCTAAAAATCGTGGATCATCGACCATATTACCTCTTCCAAATGGGTTAAAAGCATGAAAAATTACATTACTTGGTATTTCAAGATCAAAATTTGCATAGCATCGAATTATATCATCTATTCTAAAAGGAGATTTAAAGAAAATATCAGGCCTAGTAACAATCACCCAGTCATACTGGATATTTTCTTTTTTTTGATATTCATCACGCAATTTATTAACCCTGTAAATAGAATATGAATTATTTAAACACCCTTTCTTTGCTCGGGGAAATTTACCTATTTTCTCTATTAAAATTTCATTTGGGCAATCTAATTGTGATTCAATTACAATTTTTTTTGGCTGATATAATTTATTAACCAATGAAATATGTTCTTCAGTTAATAATTGCTCAGTTAAAGCCTTGCCATCCAAATTACGGTAATTTATTGTTGAGTGATCTAATTCATCCCAAGAATGAATAAATATATCGATTTCATAACCATCTGATATATTTTCCTCTAACAAAAACTTTTTAAATGAATAAAAAGTATGTTCAAATGTTCTTAAATGACCAAAAAGTTGAATTGCAATACGTTTTGAAATCATGA
>NZ_LZGO01000011.1:0-40541 GCF_001690235.1 Gilliamella sp. wkB292 | reverse complement strand
TTAACTTAATTAGGCAAAATTATTTTAATTGTTTAATATATTGAACAATTATTAAAAATAATGTACATTTTGTTACAAATAAAAAACAAAAGGTAAGGAGGCGATATGAATGGTTTTAGTTATTTGAAAACAGCCATAAAACGCAAAAATTTATCGTTACAAACAGTTGCTGATGCCTGCCAAATGACCAAAGGTTATTTGAGCCAACTAATTAATGATAAAATCAAAAATCCTAGTGCTCAAAAGTTACAATCACTCCATCACTATTTGCAAATTGATCCCAATTGTAAACATAAAAAAGTAGGGGTTATTTTTGGAAAGTTTTATCCACTACATACTGGCCATATTTATCTTATTCAACGAGCTATTAGCCAAGTTGACGAACTTTATGTGATTCTTTGTTCCGATACGATGCGAGATATGGCGCTATTTAAACAAAGCGCAATGTCACGCCAACCAACAATTAACGATAGGATTCGTTGGTTATTACAAACGTTTAAATATCAAAAAAATATCCATATTGAGCTTTTAGAAGAAGATGGTATTCCTTCATATCCAAATGGTTGGAATGAATGGAGTGATCGCGTTAAAAAGTTATTTAAGGAAAAAGGCATTAATCCTAGTTGTGTCTATTCCAGTGAACCACAAGATGTAGCGATGTATAAAGATTTATTCGATTTAGATACAGTGCTTATTGATCCTACACGCCGATTTATGCAAGTTAGTGGAACACAAATTCGCCAAGCGCCTTTAAAAAATTGGCAATATATTCCAACTGAAGTTAGACCGTTTTTTGTACGAACTGTCGCTATTCTTGGTGGTGAATCAAGCGGTAAATCGACATTAGTCAATAAGTTAGCCAATATGTTTAATACCACTAGTGCTTGGGAATATGGTCGTGATTATGTATTTTCTCAACTTGGTGGTGATGAACGAGCATTACAATATGCTGATTACGATAAAATTGCTTTAGGACATGCACAATATATCGATTTTGCAATCAAACATGCCAATAAAGTATCGTTTATTGATACTGATTTTATTACTACGCAAGCATTTTGCAAAAAATATGAAGGTAAAGAGCATCCATTTTTACAGGCCATGATCAATAACTATCGATTTGATCTGGTTATTTTATTGGGTAATAACACGCCTTGGGTTGCTGATGGATTACGTAGTTTAGGTAGCCCAAAACAGCGAAAGGACTTCCAGCAACTACTTATCTCATTATTAGAAAAAAACCATATTAGTTATGTTCAAATCGATTCACCTGACTATGATGAACGATATTTACGCTGTATTGAACTAGTCAATCAACTTATTAACGATGAAGAGTCTTAATCATGAATAAATTAGCCAATTTTATTATCACTATAGGACGTAATCGATTTTATCCTTACTTCTGTGTACTTTGTGTCACCTTAGCTTTTTTATATACAGATCCATTTAATAACTTCAATTTACGTTATGCCGTATCGTATGCTGGTGCATTTTGTGGATTGTTATGTGTAATCTTATTAGCTAAACGCAAAAACTTAGGGAATGTGCTAGGAATGCTAGCCGTAGTCGCTGAGTGTTGTGCTAACTTTCTTGGTGGCAATATTGGTGCAGGCTTGCCTACTTTTTACTATTTTGGTTCACATGTTTATGGGTTAATCACTTGGCAAAAAAACCTGGATAGTCATCAACATGTCAAAGTCCGATCACTTAGTGAGCAAGCTTTTTTATATACCCTCATTTTTCTGATTATAGCTGTTTTTTTTAATGTCTATTTAACTAATGCTATTGGCGTAGATAATACTATATATCAACTTATCACAAACTGTTTTATTTTTGGATTAGGTGTGGTCGCTCAACTTTTACTAATGATGAGATATTCATTCAATTGGTATTTGTGGGTGATTTTAAATGTCTTGGTTATTGGTTTAAATATTTATACCAATAATATTATCATTGCAACTCAATATCTGATTTATTTGTTCAATGCTATTTATGGAATTTGTGAATGGAAAAATTCTGAACAAAAACAGTAAATTGTTGCGTTAGAGTCAGGTATAGAAGTTCAATTGTGCGTTTTAGAATAAAAGGATACTAAAAAAAGTAAAACGCCCAAATAAGAATCTATAAAATATAGATTATATAGTTAGTATAAAACGTAATACGTAACAATTACCAAACTAACTTAAGATCGCCACAAATAAGAAAGGCCTAGAATAAAATCTAAATGCATTAAAATAAAAGCCATCAATCAATTTGATGGCTTTTATTATTCAATATCACCTTTTACTAACGGAACAAACTTAACATCACCAACAGTATTGACAATAAAATTATCACCGTCTCGTTCAATAACCTGCAAAATTTGTTTATGTTCATTACCTACCGGTATAACCAATCGACCTTTATCGGCTAATTGTTCGAGTAATTTACTAGGCACCTCAGATGCAGCAGCCGTAACAATAATACCATCAAAAGGACCTCGTTCAGGCCAACCTAACCAACCATTTCCATGACGAGTTGAAATATTGTGAATATCTAACTGTTTTAAACGCCGTTTAGTATTCCATTGTAAACTTTTAATCCTTTCTACAGAACAAACATGATCAACTAACTTAGCTAATATCGCCGTTTGATAACCCGAACCTGTTCCAATTTCAAGTACTCTTGAATGAGGTTCTAGTTTCAATAATTCTGTCATTTTGGCGACAATGTAAGGTTGTGAAATAGTTTGCCCACTACCAATAGGTAAAGACCGATTATCATAAGCCTGATGAGAAAGCGCCTCATCAACAAAATGCTCCCTAGGAATAGCAGCAAACGCTGTTAAGACACGCTCATCTTTGATTCCTTGCTGACGCAACAATTTAATTAAAGATTGCATTTTTAAACTTTGCATGTATTTACTCACTTCCTATTATCAATTCACGTATCACGCTTGTTGCATAACAACCTGATGGTAAATAGAATTTCAAATTAACATTATTATCATCTAACCATTGCCAACTCAATTGTGATGGATAAACGACTATCGAACGTCTTGCTGTTTCAACGCGCTCTTTGGCAAATAATGAGTTAAAATTAGACCAAATTTGTAAACAAGATTGCTCAAATTCTAAAGCGACAGATGTTGTCCCTAATGGCGAATCACCAACCATAGGTGCTGTTATATTGATTTCACCTTGATGTACACGTTGTTGTAAAGAGGGTAACTCTTCAGCTTGGGCAACAAACCAACTGCCACGACCAGCAAGCTGTAATATATCACCATCAAGCACTGTTTGATGCAAATTCTGTGCAATTCGTTGGCTGACAATATTATTAAAAATTGCACTTCGAGCAGCGGAAAGATAAAAGCTACGCTTTTTACGATCAGTAACAGATATTTCACCATTAGCCCATTTTATTGCTTGAATAACATTATTTTGCTCACGACCAAAACGTTGTTCACCAAAATAATTTGGTACACCAAATTGTTTAATCAAAGCTAATTTTGATTCAATTTCGGATTTATCGCTTAATGATGTTAGGTTGATATTAAAATAGTTGCCTTTTAATGCGCCTATTTTTAATTTCTTATTATGGCGAGTTACTTTTAGTATTTTACATCCATCTAAATTAAAATTCGAAAAATCAGGCGTAGCTTGACCTGGCATATGTAAACTAAACCACTGTTGAGTGACAGCTTGACGATCTTTTAACCCTGCATAACTCACAAATTTAGCCGAAATACCGACATATTTTGCCAACTGCTCGGCAACAAAAATTGTATTGCAATCGCGTTTTTCCAAAAAAACAAAAACATGTTCACCATCGTTGGTCAACTCAAAACCAAGATCTTCTGTAACAACAAAATCTTCAAATTTTTGTTTATACTGGCCGATTGTGGTGGGTTTTCCATAAAAATAATTTAGTTCAGCTAACACAGATACTACCTATTTTTTTAATTTAATTGTCTTTAACTATTTTAGTTAATAACACTACTGCTTCACAAGCAATACCTTCTTTACGTCCAGTAAAACCCAATTGTTCAGTGGTTGTTGCTTTGACACTAATTTGATCAAAATGAACATTCAGATCCTCGGCGATATTAATCCGCATTTGATCAATATGGGGGCGCATTTTTGGTTCCTGTGCAATTATTGTGGTATCTAAATTAACCAGTTGATACCCCTTAGCTTGTATTGTGCTATAAACTTTTTTTAATAATATACGACTATCTATACCTAAGTATTGCGGATCGTTATCAGGAAAAAACTTGCCAATATCACCTAATGCTAATGCGCCGATTAAAGCATCAGTAATAGCATGTAATACAACATCGCCATCGGAATGAGCTATCAGACCATATTGATAAGGAATTTTCACGCCGGCAAGAGTAATTGGCCCTTCACCGCCAAATTTATGAACATCAAATCCATGCCCTATTCTCATACTAGTACCTACTTTGAAATTGAATGAGTTAAATAAAAAGTGGCTAATGCTAAATCCTCAGGTTGAGTAATTTTTATATTGTCTCGGCGACACTCAACTAATAGAGGATGTCCTCCACAATACTCAATAGCAGAAGCTTCATCGGTGATAGTTACATGATTATTCAACGCATTGAGTAAACATGATTTGAGTACTTTAGCTGTAAATAATTGAGGGGTTGCAGCTGCCCATAAATGTGTTCTATCTTCTGAACGTTCAATCATTTTATCATTGTCTTGATAGGCACGCTTTATCGTATCACTGACGCGAGTGGCTAAAATGCCACCTTTCTGTGAATCTAACACAATATTAATTAAATGCGTAATATCGTCATGATGAACGCAAGGCCTAGCTGCATCATGCACTAAAGCCCAATCATCATCTTGCAACAAATGTAAACCAGCCAAGACAGACTCGGCACGAGTTTTACCGCCTATCGTGATTTTTATTTTATCATGCGCAGCAATAGCAAGTGTGTTAAATATCACATCTTCTGGGCTAATAACAACGATAATTTGTGCTATTTTTGGATGTGATAATAACTTATTTAAGGTGTGCTCGATAACCGTCATGGAGCCAATTTTTAAATATTGTTTTGGTAATTGGCTACGCATTCGACAACCTATTCCTGCCGCTGGAACAATGGCCGTAATATTACAATTCCTATTCACTGCATTATGCCTTAACGATGTTGTGTTTTTGAATCAACAATAATTCGATAAAAATATTCATTGGGCTTGACCATACCTAAATGGCTACGCGCTCGCTCTTCTATCGCTTCCGAACCACGCTGCAAATCATTAATTTCGGCAAACATCTGTTCATTACGGTCTTTCAATTGCGCATTTTGTTCATGAAGATCTGCCAATATTTGAACATTATCTTGATAATCATAAACATTATTTTTGCCATACCACAATGAGTATTGCAAATAGCTAAGTACAGCTAATAAAATTAATGGGACTTTCCATCTAATCATGAGTTTTATCTAACCACTAAATTTAGATACATTTAACTGGTTTCGGTAAACCAGCAAGTTTAGTTGCCTGTTTTGCCGGACCATCAGGAAATAACTTATACAAATAGCGACTATTGCCTTTTTCAGTGCCAAATTTTTTTTCCATAGCTTTGACTAATGCTCGAATAGCTGGCGAAGTTTTATATTCTAAATAAAAATCACGAACAAATAAAATCACTTCCCAATGCGCATCAGTTAATTCAATGGACTCTTTAGCTGCTAAGAGTGGAACTAAATCAACAGTCCAATCCTGCCAATTTTTTAGATAACCTTTATCATCGGTTGGTATTTGACTTAACATTTTTATAAACACGCTGTTTTATTTGAATCATATTATACTCATTTAAAGAAATGATGGCACTATTTTGATGGTAAAAGCATCATAACACGAATATTGACCGCAAATTTGATGAAATTTAAAGCAAACGATGAAAAAATTGAAAATAGCTATTTACAAATTCATAAGTCTCCTTTAATATTCACAGCCATTGCGGAAGTGTGGCTGAGCGGTTGAAAGCACCGGTCTTGAAAACCGGCGAGGGGCGACCCTCCCAGAGTTCGAATCTCTGCGCTTCCGCCATCTTTCCTAAAGATTGTTCAATTAGTCGCAATTCAAGTTTTAATAAACAGCTTTACTTAAAAAATATCCCTTAGAATATACTGTAACCCTTAAATTTATTACTCCTCCAAAACATTAGATTATTATAAATAAAAACGAATATAAGTCTTAATCCAGCTAAATAGAAATTAACCACATTTCACTGTTTTTGAGCATAAACCAATAGACAATAGACGATACAGAAAATATTTATTCAGTTTTACATCTGTCTTCAGATAAAAAGTAAATAAAGTAACAGTAAAGATTTTATTTTATCCAGCAACTACTATACAATCTGTCATCAAATAAGGTGATTATCTAGAGTCGCAATAGGAAATGATCACTTAAACCAAAAATGGATGCTTGCCTTTACGCAATACCGATTATTTGATTTATTAAAAGGAGATTAAGCTTGAAAATATACACAGCACCTGGAGCACGATCTTTGGCTGTTATCTGGGCTTTGGAAGAAATAGGTCTTCCTTATGAAGCAATCCGGGTTGAAATACACACAGATAATGCGGTCGTCAAATCACCTCATCCTTTTGGTAAAGTACCATTTTTAACGGAAGGGAGTTTTTCATTAAGTGAAACGTTGGCCATATGCCTTTATATTTGTGAAAAGAGACAAAATACGTTATACCCTGCGAATTTACAAGAAAAAGCTATTATCAATTCTTTAATCAGTTTTTCGATTACTGACTTAGAAACGCCACTTTCTTGCCTTGCTAAACAGATACTGTTTACTCCTAAAGATAAGCAATGGCCAGAATTTATCGATTACTTTAAAAAACAAACCATTGATGTTTTGTCTAGGATAGAACTAAAAGAAACAAATGCATGGCTCATTGGTGATACCTTTACGTTAGCAGATATCTTTTTATCTCATCGATTAATGTTTGCAAAAGCATTTGGCATTATGTTGGACAAAAAACTTGAAAACTATCTTCAAAAAGCGACGAGTAGACCGGCATTTTTGAAAGCTCATAAAATAAATGATAATTAATTCTCATTTATTTTACGTTTTTGATTAACCGCTTCATGGCGTTTTTTTTGACTGAACCCTCTTTACTGAATTGGATTTGTTAAGCCATGAGCAAGTAAGTCGTGAACCACTACTTTACCGTTACCAATTGACTGATTTGGGACAAATTTATCAATACGTTATTAAGCAGTACTGTAAAGTTAACTCATTCTTAATATAATTATACAAATGAAGATAAGTAAATTTTATCAACAACATCATTATTAATAAACTTAGTAAGTATTTCACCAAAAAACTTAGCTTTAACTTTGACTGTACATCATATTATTTTAGTCCATACTAGTTTAAAACAATCCAGTTTTTCAGAAGTAGCTCCAAAGGTAAAACAAAGATTTACACAAAAGGTGAACTATGATTAATTTATACAAAATCAATTAGTTAAATTATAATTCTTTTTCTGTGCTTCTACCATTTTTTCTAAAGATTGTTCAATTAGTCTCAATTCAAGTTTTAATAAACAGCTTTCCTTCAAAAATATCCCTTAGAATATATTGTAACCTTTAGATTTATTATCTCCTCCAAAATACTAGATTTTTATAAATAAAAAACGAATAACCTTAAAATGATTCAATTAAACTTTACCAATACAATATTTGTATATTTAATGCCTATTCAACAGCGCTGATACTAAATTAATGGTATCTTGTTCAATCTGATCATTAAGATTCTTATCATTTTTATACACTACATTAATATTAATCAATCCTTCAAGAATCACCATCAGTGTATTTGCCAAAGACGCTTTATCGGAATACTCTTCAAGTTTTGAATAAATTAGGCTTCTAACAAATTCTTTATGCACCATGAGTATATCTGATACGCAAGGTAAGGTTTCTCGCATTTCCTCCACTGCACGCATGAATAAACAGCCATTATAATCGACTTCGGAAAACCATTTTTTATGCCATTTGAATATTCCTAAAATCGCATTTTTACCATTAAGTCCTTTAATAGAATCATCAAGTTTTGAACAAAATATTAAGTCTCTATGTTTCAATACTTCCATTATAAGTTTATCTTTGCTTCCAAAGTGATTGTATAAAGTCGTTTTTGAGCATCCTGATATATCCCTAATATCATCTACCCCTACACTTGAAAAACCAGTCCGATAAAACAGTTTTTCTGCCGTCTTAATAATTAATTCATCTGTTTTTTTCAAAATAAATCACCTAAATAAATTGCAGAGTGAACAGATCTGTACTATTATCAGATTGGTGTACAGATCTGTTCATATTATCTATTCATACATTATAACTTACAAGGAAAACTATTAATGAAATTCTTTTTTTGGGGTAGTGAAAAACTACCTAATAGACCTAAATTACTTGATTTATTTCAAGGACTGTTAGGCGGAACTTTGGCAATTTTAACTCTGGAATATCTGACTATCTATTCTGGTAGCTATTTTATTATGGCCCCGTTTGGCGCTTCATGTGTCATCTTATTTGCTGTTTCTCAGTCTCCTCTTGCACAACCAAGGAATGTAATTTTTGGGCATCTTATATCAGCATTTATTGGTCTAGTATTTTTAAAATTATTTGGTGATTCAATTTTTATTACTGCTTTAGCGGTGGGTTGTGCTATTGCAGCAATGCAATTCTTAAGATGTGTACATCCACCTGCAGGTGCTAATCCGTTGGTTATACTGTTAACAGCAAGTCAGGTTAATTACGATTTCAGCTTTTTATTGTTTCCCGTGCTCTCGGGCTCTATTTCCCTAGTAATCATAGCCTATGTTATTAACAATCTACTATCTAAAAACCAGTGGCCAATTTATTGGTTAGCATTTTTTAATAATAAAAAGGAGAAGTAATTAAAATACCTTTAAATGTACTAAGGAAGTAACCTATCGATATGCAATATATATTATGGATCTTGTATCGATAAAAGACACCTAGAAAAGATAACCGAGCGCTTATAATTGGTAAAGCAAGATAATAACCAACGATTAACTTGTCAATGTATACAATCTATTGATATTGACACATATGACACCTGCTCTTTTGGATTTGTATACCATTATGCAACCATATCAAAGGGATGAATAGTCGCTAATAGACGCCAACATAATAAATTCTCATCCAAATTAGTCGGTTTTTTTCTTAAAACAGACACGATTAAAGATAAACCAGATCAGCCGTAATTTAATTTACTAAATGAGTTATTTTAATAGCAAGATTCGGGTTTTTAATCGTTCTGATTTTGTTTATCATCAATACGTATCATAGAGAAAAACATAAATAAGTTATCAACAGGTAAATATACTGTATTGGTTAATAAAACTAATCAACGGTCAAATACTAAAAAAATTCAAACAACATGTATAAAAGATAACTTAGGAATGGTAATTGCAGCTAGAGCAAATAAAGATTTATACGCCTATCTTTACTAAACATCGCTCGTTATTACCAGAGCAAAGACAAATTCGATAATTTTCAAATAGGCAATGAGTAGAAAGATATAACGTTTATCTCTCTTCATTGAAGACTTGACCGAGAAAATACTTTTGTTAGGAAATTGATAAAGTTTGATATTTCTTTAGTGTTTATTAGACCTGTATCTCAGAAAAATATGGCACAATTTATTAATGATACTGTAGGGTGCCTATCACCCATAACTTCATTGGTTTGCAGAAAAGGAATATTCAAAGTGAATAAACAAAAACAGAGAGATTTTGATCGAATAAAAAAAGCCATTGGATATTTGAATGAAAATTATAAATTTCAACCAACGCTCGAACAGGCCGCAGAACATGTACATTTAAGCCCTTATCATTTCCAGCGTATGTTTTCTAATTGGGCTGGAGTGAGCCCTAAACAATTTCTAAGATATATCAGTATTACTCACGCTAAAAATCTTCTAAAAGAAGAAAATGTCTCATTATTGGATGCCACCTATGAATTAGGTTTGTCGAGTACCAGCAGGTTGCATGATCTGTTCATTGATATTGAAGGTATGACGCCGGGAGAATATAAAAATGATGGTGAAAACTTATCAATTAATTATAGTTTTATTGAAAGCCCTTTTGGTGAAACCATCATTGCATCAACAACAAAAGGAATTTGTTATCTTGCTTTTGTTGAGGATGAACAGTCATCACTTCAATCATTGAAAGCGTTATATCCTAATGCGCAATATCGACAATGTACTGACCAGATTCAACAAAATGTAATCTTCGTATTTACGCAAGACTGGTCAAAACTAGCTAAAATAAAGCTGCATATTAAAGGTACGGATTTTCAACTTAAGGTGTGGCAGGCTTTGTTATCCATCCCTATGGGAAAACTTTCAACTTATAGCAACATAGCAAACAAGATACATAATCCCAAAGCGAGTCGTGCGGTTGGCTCTGCTATTGGTGATAACCCAGTGGCTTTCTTAATTCCTTGTCATAGAGTTATAAAATCAACAGGATTATTAGGGCAATACCATTGGGGTAGTGACCGCAAAGCAGCCATGATCGGTTGGGAAGGTGTTAAACTAGATCTTGAACGGAGGGAATAACCAAAAAGAACATCGTTGAGAATTAGCAAAAAAATAAAGGCAGGCTAATAAAGTTTAATGGTTATATAAAAAATCCACGGAAAGCTAAATTGCAAGACTGAAAAGTACAATAGATATGAGAGGTATTTTGGAAAAAATAAACTTTATGGCGACGCTATACTCATGAAAAAAATAATATTTTATAAAATTATTAACAATCAAATGATTATCATCTTGTCACTGTTGTGTAAAACATCTAATTCACGAGCAATGTAACATATATATTGTCCTAATCTAAATCCAACATAAATATCCATATAACTATTTTTGGTTAACATTTCCTATTATTCATAAAAATAAATAGCGACTATAGAATCTTTTTTCAAGAAGTGTCAATGAACTAAATTTATCAAATATAAAACAAAAGGTTAATATTTTAGCAAGATTCGGATTGTTAGTAAGATTGAGAAAATGCAAATATAACTATGAAGTGTCAGTATGAGGAAAATAACAACATGGACAAATTACTAATTCATAAGATTTCTTATTCCAATTTATGTGCGCAATTCTCTGAACAAATAATAATAGCTGTGCTGCCGATTATAGCAGTACTATCTATACATGCTTCAGCGTCTGAAACAGCATTTATACAAATGATAAATACGTTACCTTTTCTATTATTATCGATTCCAATGGGAATACTTGCAGATAGAGTATCTAGAAAGAAATTGATGATCATAATGGAAATTGTTCGTGCAGCAGCCATATTTATATTGTTTTATTTGACATTTTTAGGGAATCTGACAATAAATAAAATTGCATTATTCGGTTTTTTTATAGCAATTGGTACTGTTATTTACAGTGTAGCAAGTCCCGCTTTAGTCGCATCTTTTGTCATAAAAGATCAGTTAATTAATGCCAATAGATCAATAGAAATTGCCAAAAGTGTGGCTTTTACTGCCGGTCCAGCATTCGGTGGTATTCTTGCTGGCATTTATTCAGGAGGATTAGCATTCATATTGGCTTTTTTACTTTCAATCATCAGTGCCTTTTTTCTAATATGTTTACCCAAGGAGCCTGTACAAAAAAAATCAGAAAGAAACATAATTCAAGAACTATGTGATGGTTTTATTTTTTTACTTAAAAATAAATATTTAAGACCTATAACGATAACAGCTTTTGTCTTTAATTTATCATTTAATTTGTTATTATCAATATTTGCTTACTATACTATCAATAATCTCTCCTTTACTTCATTTGAAGTCGGAATATTATTAAGCCTAATCGGTTTAGGAATGTTTTTGGGATCCGTTCTATACAAGTTTATATCTACAAGAATAAATTTTGGATGCCAACTGACTTTAGGGCCTATATCAGCTTTTGTAGCTTCAATATTAATGCTTTTAACTACCATATATCCTGTCAAAGAATTGGTTTTTATATCTTTTTTCTGTTTTGGATTTGGACCCATCATATGGACCATATCTACAGTCTCGCTAAGGCAGTTAGTTACGCCTAATAATATGATAGCGAAAATATCTTCAGTGATCATGACGGTTACTTTTGGTGCCCGGCCTTTAGGCGCTGCTTTAGGTATATACATAAGTGCAAATTTTGGTGTAACTAATTGCATTTTCGCTGTTTTTATCGGTTTTTTTATTCAGTTAGCAATTATTCTTTTCTCAAAACCAGCCAACTTAAAAAAATTATCAGATGCAGAGAAATAATGTTAAAAAAGGTTGAAAATGTGTTGTTATGTGAAATATTGTTCCAAGTGTGACTTTTCTCATTTTAAAGAGAAAATTCAGCAAGAGTTTGATGCTTCTAACCCTAATGGTGATAAGGGATTTTGTCTATCTTTTAGTGGAGACGGGGTTTATCCTTATACATCAATAAATACCTTTCCGCCATATACTGATGCACTTGACATCATAGGTAATAACCGTTTAAATCAATCATTACACACTTTTAGCCAAATGGGGTTATTTAGCGAAGAGCCTACCGGTGAAGATGATGGCAAACCTATTTATCGTTACAGTTTAACCCCTTTTGGGCAACAGCATCTTCACCGTCAATCATCAACTGATGTTTTTTGTTTTGGTCGAATTGTTGTGCAGAGCCTTAAAAATTCATATGAGGATATGTCTACTCATGACGATGAAATAACTTATATTTCTGGAAGAAAAATAAAACCAGTCTATTTTGAATTTACCATCGAAAATTTGCCTGAAGATTGGTTAAAAGCCAATATGCCTTTTATCAAAGAATTATATGAAAAAAAATGTAAGAGCTTTTAAGCGAAAAAGAAGGACGTTATAAAGCGTATTTTTCCAAGGAAACCGGCGCCAAAGAGTGGCATATTGTAAACGGAATTATAATTCATAATGGATTTTTTTACATCAAAGGGAGTAACGAGATTTAAAAAATTGGCGGTATTAGGTATTTTTTAACAGTATTAAAGATTAATGTTGCTTGCGAATACAAATATTATTAATTATAAAATAATAAATAATAGGAAATAAACAATGGGTAAATTGCGTGGAGTTAGATGGTCGCCATGCTGCTCGTAACAAACGATCATTTATTTCATCATCAACACAAAATGAAAACCAATTTTGATTATTGATACAATAATTTGACTAATATTGAAATCCTCCTCCATACATCTAGATTAATTTAAACCAAATATGCAAATAAGTAACTAAAAATCTGTCTAAATTTCACATATCATCACATTTTATAAAATACATGGTTTTGATAATCAAAACAGCTTGGCAAATTACTAAACATTGTTTAAGATGTTGGTTATAAAAAATATAAATTTGTGAAAGTTATTATAGATTTAGTGTTTAATCAACTTAATCAAACCACTGATTCGTACAGGATGTTTTATTAAAATAATAAACTGTGGGCTATGGAGAAAAAATTACTTTTACATAAAAATTATCTATTTTGCTTTAGTAAATATTCAAATTTAATTAAGGAAGAAAAAGGAAAACATATGTCAAATAGTTATCAAAATGAAGTCCCTCCTGCTCGCGTAAATATTCATTTAGATCTCCACACTGGTGGTGCTAAAAAGAAAGTTGAATTACCGCTAAAGGTATTATCTATTGGCGATTATGGTCGGGGCAAAGACAAACGTCCATTATCTGAAAAAGAAAAAGTCTCAATTAATAAAAATAATTTTGACGCCGTGCTGAAAGATTTCCGACCTGAAGCCACAATTAGTGTTCCGAATACACTTGCTGACGATGGAAGTGATATCAGCATTAATCTCGCATTTGAATCTATGAATGATTTCTCGCCTGAACAAATTGCAAAAAAAATCCCACAATTACGCTCGTTATTGGCGATGCGCAATTTGTTAAGAGATTTGAAATCCAATTTGTTAGATAACGCTACATTTCGTTATGAGCTAGAAAAAATCGTGAAAGATGAACAGTTATCCGATGAGCTTCGCGCTGAATTAGAGGCCATTGTAGCTGAAAGTACTAAATAGATAGGTTTATTAATAACTCTATTTAGAAACTTTCTAAAAAGGAATACTGTGTTTGATACGAATGTAAGGAAAAAATGATGACTGTACAAAAAGAACAAAACAATGCAAATAAAGTAGCATTAGAAGATAACGGTAGTGTTTATCAATCTTTATTCAACAAAATTAATTTAAATCCAATTGAAAAAGCGAGCGAAATTGATAAATATGAAGATAATGACGTGTTGTCAGAATCTTCACAAGATGAACGAGTTACTATAGCTGTTAATATCCTTCTTAAACTGATTCAAAATTCTTCTCAAAAAATTGAAAAACTCGATAAACATTTATTAGATTATCATATTAGCCAAATAGATCAAAAATTGAGCCGCCAACTTGATGCTATTATGCATAATGAGACATTTCAAGAAATTGAAGCAACTTGGCGTGGATTAAAATTTCTAGTAAACCGTACCGATTTTCGTCGTAATGTGAAAATTGAATTATTAGATGTATCCAAAGAAGAACTACGTCAAGATTTTGAAGATGCCCCTGAAATTATCCAAACCGGTTTTTATCGACATACCTATATTCAGGAATATGATACACCAGGTGGTGAACCAATTGGTGTAACAATTTCAAATTATGAATTTGATCGTAATCCACAAGATATTGCTTTATTACGTAACATTTCAAAAGTTTCAGCAGCAGCACATATGCCATTTATCGGTTCAGTAGGACCTAAATTCTTTGGTAAAGAAACGATGGAAGAGGTCGCAGCGATAAAAGACATCGCCAACTATTTTGATCGTGCAGAGTACACCAAATGGAATAGTTTCCGTGATACTGATGATTCTCGTTATGTAGGATTAACATTACCAAGAGTACTTGCACGTCTACCTTACGGACCTGATACTGTGCCCGTACGCAGTTTCAACTATATTGAAGACGTTAAAGGTCTTGAACATAACCGTTACTTATGGGCTAATGCTTCGTATGCTTTTGCAGCTAATATGGTACAAAGTTTTATACGCAATGGCTGGTGTGTTCAAATTCGTGGCCCTCAAGCTGGTGGACTAGTTGAAGACCTACCTATCCATCTTTATGATTTAGGAACAGGTAATCAAGTTAAAATTCCAACAGAAGTTCTCATTCCTGAGACACGTGAGTTTGAATTCGCAAATTTAGGTTTTATTCCTCTATCTTTCTATAAAAATAGAGATTATGCATGCTTCTTCTCAGCTAATTCAACACAAAAACCTGCACTTTATGATACAAAAGAAGCCACAGCAAATAGCCGTATCAATGCGCGTTTGCCTTATATTTTCTTATTATCACGCATTGCACACTATTTGAAAGTCATTCAACGTGAAAATATCGGTGCAACAAAAGATCGTCGTGTGTTAGAGCTCGAATTAAATAAATGGATTAGTAATCTTGTTACCGAAATGACCGATCCAAGCGATGAAGTTCAAGCAGCACATCCATTACGAGAAGCGAAAGTAATGGTTGAGGATATTGAAGATAACCCAGGATTTTTCCGTGTTAAAACATTTTTAATTCCTCATTTCCAGATTGAAGGAATGGATATTAATTTGTCAATGGTATCACAAATGCCTAAAGCCAAAGCGTAATATCATTCATATAAATACTGGGAGTGTTACGATACATGAAAATTTTTCGTCCTTTATGGAATGAAGGTGTCTTTTTGACACCTCAACAATTCCAACAACAGGCATTGTGGAATCAATTTTCATCACAAAAATTAGCCGCCATGTCGGTGGCTAATCCGTGGGGAATTGAAAAGCTGACTATAGATACGCAAGCGCTAACAGCTGATCGCCTCATGGCTGAATCTATTAGTATCCGTTTTCCTGATGGCGTGGTCATTAATACCGATATTGCAGATAAATTACCGGAAATTAGATCACTCAATACAGAAATCCCTGTCGAGCTTGAAGAGGTTACTGTTTTGGTCGGTATTGCTTTACTACAAGCAAACGGGGGCAACTGTTTACAAGATAATCAGCGCCTTGAGCGACCTTTACGTTATCGACAAGAATGGATTGAAGTAACTGACTTATTTGGTCAAAATGCTGAAACCATTGCTGTAGAACGTTATGCTTTAACGTTTCTATTCGACTTTGAAGATCATAGTGATTACCTAACCTGCCCAATTGCTAAGTTAAAGCGTGATTTAAATGGTCGATTTGTTCTAGACTTTGACTATATTCCACCACTTATGAATCTCTTCACTCAAAGTGGCGCACTATTAAAAGAGTTAGAACTGCTCTGTGTTCAAATACAAGCAAAACGCCAGCGCTTAATGGGTATGCGTCATGAACGTAATCAGCAAATGGCTGAATTTGCAATTGCTGATGTCTCTTTATTTTGGCTCTTAAATGCATTAAACACTTTTGAACCACAACTTAAGTTCTTACGGGATAATCCAACTATTCATCCGGAAAATCTTTATCAAACGCTAACTGCACTAACAGGTGCTTTACTAACATTTTCATTAGCGAATGACGTTGATGATATACCAGCTTACCAACATGCAACACTTAATGAAGTCTTTCCGCCGCTTTTTGGGTTAGTCCGCAACTTGTTAGAAGAAAGTCTACCATCTCGCGTGATCAAAATTGACCTAGTTCATGACAAAGATACGCTGTGGACTGGCCGCTTAAATGATTCTCGCCTTGTTGAAGATGCGGATTTTTATCTTTCTGTTCGTTCAAGTATGCCGGGTCATCAATTGCAATCGCAATTTCCTATTTTATGTAAAGCAGGCGCACCTGATGATGTAAGACAAATTATACATTCAGCTCTGTCGGGTATACCTATAAAAGCACTAAGTCATGTACCTGCGGCAATACCGATGCGTTTAGAAAATCAATATTTTGCATTGGATCTTTCAAACCAAGCGGCAAAAAATATGTTGCTAACCCGATGTTGCGAATTTTATGTCCCAAGGGCGATGCCTGATATTTCAATGGAACTGTTCGCGGTTTTGCGATCTTAGGAAAACAATATGAGTATAGAACCTCAAAAAGTGGTTATTGATGAATTGCTAAGAGATTCAATCTTAGTGGTGGTACAACTGAAAGCTAAAGCAGATATCCCATCTGGTCACAAATTATATGAACTTTGTAAACAACAAGTAATGGCCGTTAGGGAAAAATTGTTTAACGCTCAATACAGTAAAGACGTGATTGATGATATCAGCTATGCATTGTGTGCATTATTAGATGAAACAGTCTTGCTTTGTGATCGCGATAATCCTAAAAATCAAGATTACGATGAATGGTTAGGTGCACCATTACAAGTTATCTTTTTTAATACTCATAATGCCGGCAATGACTTATTTGACAAAGTTCGTGCACGATTAAAAGCAGATAAAAAAGACTTTTTAGTGTTAAGTTGTTTTGATCGTGTATTAGGATTAGGCTTTCAAGGTCGTTATCTTGATAAACCGCAAATGGAACGAGAACATCTCATTTTAGCCTTGCGCGAAGCTTTGCGTGAATATGAACCAGAGCAATCACATCCAATAATTGAACAAACACAAACTCATCGTTATTGGGGGCGAAAGACAGTCTTATTATCTTGCACTGGATTATCGATAGTTGCCGTCGTAGCGCTATATTTTGTATTAAATTATCGACTCGATACATTGATTCAACAAATTGTCGGTTAAAAGGGAGTTTTATGAGCGATTACCCTAAGCGTATCCAGATTATTTACGCAGTCATATTGAGCCTATTGTTACTGTTTGTTTTTTTACCCATAACCATTGGTTGGAAAATAATTGGAACTATTGTAATTATAGTGATTGCGGGTGGACTTTTATGGCGACTAAAGCGATACCGACAAATACTTGCTTCATCAACAGCCAATATCCAATTTTTAACTCAAAAACTGGATTTATTGCCAGCAAGACAACGTTATCGTTTACCAATTTTATTGGTAACAGGTAGTGCCGCGAAGGATTTTTTCCCTAATGATTTATCATTAGCTGAATCAAATGTTTTAGTCTCATCTGAAGCGGTTTGGATTTATGTTGAAGAGTTTTCACATCTACCAATTGTCTATGATTCATTAATCTCAAAATGGCCTGACATGTTAGGTCGAGTTGGTATATTTTTAGCTATTGCACCTGAATTAGAAGATAAACAAGGATTATTGATTGCAAAATTACAAGCATTTCGTCAATCTTGGGTTGACACATGCCGCATTGCAAAATATCAATTACCTGTCTATATATCTACACATGTTGGTTTTAATGATTTAATTTATGATGAACAAAATCCATTACCAATTTACTGGTTTCAATTAGTTAATGAGCGCTTATACTTACTTGATCGTTATTTATCACCAATTGATAACTGGGTAAATGACATCAAAATTTCGTCTGACGAACGAGAACGTCGATTACGACTTAGACCTTTCTTGCTCGAAACCCAGTCTTGGATTGAACATGTCGTATTAAGTACACTAACAGATTCAAAACAGCCTATTACCAAATGTGTACCAACAGGGATGGCTATTTATCCTACTAATCAATCTATTACTAGCGATAACGTTATCCAAAAATTGTGGGAAAGTTTGACCACCTTATCACTTCCTAATACACATAAAATACAAGAGATCATCAGTCCTCCTGATGCGTTAGTTAAGTTTATGCCAATTGCATACCCATTTTCGCCAATTTGTACAATGATTTGCGGTTTAGTCATTATCACATCCCTTTTTGGAATGGGCTGTTTGGGTGCATCGTTTTGGAACAACCTCAAACTTGCCGAGCAAGTTCAGAATGATATTCATCATTACCAGTTAATTCCTATGGACTCTTATGATGAAAAACGCCAAGCACTTGAACAATTAAAAAATGATAGAGCAATCCTAAATCAATACCTTGCACAAGGTGAGCCTGTCCGTTTAGGTATGGGGCTTTATCAAGGTTTACGACTTATCGAACCATTAAATATCACAATGAGTGATTATGTGGCCAAACCACCTGAGCCTGAAAAAATTATTGTCAAAGAAACTGAAGTGGTAGTCAAAGAACCACCAGTGATTCGTTTGGATAGTTTATCACTCTTCGAAGTGGGTCAATCAAACCTAAAACCAGACTCAAGTAAAATATTGATTAACGCTTTAATGGAAATGAAAAACCAGATTAATGCTAATCAAGGAACAGGCTGGCTTATTTTAATTACCGGTCATACCGATTCGACAGGTGATGAAAATAAAAACTTAACGCTATCGCTTGAACGAGCTGTTGCGGTAAGAAACTGGATTATCAAAACCAGTGATATTCCAGAAACGTGTTTTGCAATACAAGGATATGGGGCTAAAAAACCGTTAGTGGATAATGATACCCCTGAACATCGTGCCAAAAATAGGCGTGTAGAAATTAGTTTAATTCCTCAAGTGTCAAATTGCATTTTAACGAACCATAAATAAAAATCAGTAACAAAAACAAAAGGAGTAAATACAATGGCAGTCCCAGCATATATGTTTCTAAAAGATGACGGTGGTGCAGAAATAAAAGGTTCTGTAACGGTAGTCGGACGTGAAGGTAGTGTAGAAGTGGTTGAATTTGATCATAAAGTTTACATACCTACTGATGGTAATACTGGAAAATTGACCGGAACTCGCGTACACAAACCACTAGAATTTGTGAAAGAAGTCGATGCTTCATCACCTTACCTTTATAAAGCAGTGACCACTGGTCAAAACTTAAAATCTGTTGAAATTAAATGGTACAAAATTAATGATGCAGGACAAGAAGTCGAATACTTTAATACATTAATGGATGGTGTAAAAGTGGTATCGATTAAACCTGAAATGCATAACATTAAAGATCCAACTAAAGAGCAATACAATCACTTAGAACGTGTTGAACTACGTTATGAAAAAATAACTTGGACTTACAAAGATGGCAATATAATCCACTCTGACAGTTGGGTTGAAAGCCGAGGCTAATGTCGCATCGGTTGATCCTGTTATTAATAGGATCAACCATTATTGGTTATTATTAAAAGAATAAAAGGAATATTCATGATTGCTGATCCTTCTGTGTTATTAAGACGACTAAATCCCTATTGTGCAAAGGCTCTTGAAGCAGCCGCGGGATTATGCCAAACACGCGCACATACTGAAATTACTTTAGAACATTGGTTATTAAAATTATTAGAACAAGGTTCAGGAGATATTACGGTTATTGCAAGGCATTATCAACTCGACATGGATAGCATTTGGCAAGGTTTACTCAGTTATCTAGATGCATTACCCCATACAATTAATGAAAAACCCAGTTTATCATCATCGTTGATTGCCATATTACAATCAGCATGGTTACAAGCTTCATTAGAAGATAACGAAGACATGATTCGTTCCGTGCATATTTTGCAAGCACTGCAAAAAACACCTCATTGTTTGAAAGCACAAAATGCATGGCAATTATTAAGTTTATCAGCTATTTCATTACACAAAATGCGTGCAATGTTAGATGAAATGTCTGATGAAAATCCAAGTAATCAATATCGCTATTCTGCTGAAGAGCTCACTCATACAGAAGATCAATTAGATGGGGCCTTGCAAACCAATACCAACGAAAACACGACAGAAACTAAAACACCACAACCATCTGTTTTAAATACAAAAAATAAACAAAACCATCAACAAGCAGCCCTTAGTCGTTTTACTGAAAATGTCACCGAAAAAGCCAAAACAGGTAAAATTGATCCCGTATTTGGTCGTGATGACGAGATTCGTCAAATGGTAGATATTTTATCTCGACGCCGTAAAAATAATCCAATTTTAGTAGGTGAACCGGGGGTTGGGAAAACTGCATTAGTCGAAGGATTAGCATTACGTATTGCAGAAGGTAATGTACCCAATAATCTAAAAGATGTCAGTATACTTACGCTAGACCTCGGATTATTACAAGCAGGTGCTGGTGTTAAAGGTGAATTTGAACAACGACTGAAAAATGTGATTGACGCGGTTCAGCAATCGCCAACTCCAATATTACTGTTTATTGACGAAGCACATACGATTATCGGGGCTGGAAATTCTGCTGGTGGTGCAGATGCGGCTAACTTATTAAAACCTGCGTTAGCCAGAGGTGAACTTAGGACTATTGCTGCCACAACATGGTCAGAATACAAACAATACTTTGAAAAAGATGCTGCACTTGAACGTCGGTTCCAAATGGTTAAAGTCGATGAACCGAATGATGAAAAAGCAAACCTTATGTTACGCGGACTAAAATCACGTTATGCAAAACATCACGGCGTTCACATTCTTGATGAAGCAGTTAAAACAGCAGTGTTGCTATCTCGACGCTATATTAGTGGCCGACAATTGCCAGATAAAGCTGTCGATCTATTAGATACTGCCTCGGCGCGAGTTAGAATGGGACTTGATACCATTCCTGAATCAATAACAATAATTGAAGCTAAAATTGATGCACTCACTATTGAAAAACAAGCGATTGAAGCCGATGCTTTGCTTGGTGAAACGACATCAACAGAGCATATAACCGAAATCGATAACCAATTAAAACAATTAACACAACAATTAACTGACGAGCAAACCCAGTTTCAAAAAGAAAAAGAATTAGTTGAAAAATTAATTGAATTACGCAAACAATTAACACCTAAAGCCGATAAAAAATTACGTAAACAACTACTTGATACTCAAAAAGAGTTAACAAAGCTACAAGGTACCACACCATTATTATCACTCGATGTTGATAGTCGCACCGTATCTTCTGTTATTGCCGATTGGACCGGCGTGCCTTTAGAAAGTTTATTAAAAGATGAACAAAGCCATTTACTAACTCTTGAAGACGATCTGCGTTCACGTGTAGTTGGTCAAGATAATGCCTTGCATGAAATTGCCAAGCGAATTCGCGCAGCTAAAACCGGACTCACGTCAGAAGAAGCACCAATGGGCGTATTTTTACTGGTTGGACCATCAGGAGTTGGTAAAACAGAAACGGCTTTAGCATTAGCTGATACATTATTTGGTGGTGAACAATCGCTAATTACTATCAATATGTCTGAGTATCAAGAATCTCACACAGTATCACAGCTAAAAGGATCACCGCCGGGTTATGTTGGGTATGGTCAAGGCGGCATATTAACAGAAGCCGTCAGAAAGCGTCCTTATAGTGTTGTTTTATTGGATGAAGTGGAAAAAGCACACCGTGATGTACTAAACCTATTTTATCAAGTTTTTGATCGTGGCTTTATGCGCGATGGTGAAGGCCGCGAAATTGATTTCCGCAACACACTAATTTTAATGACATCGAATTTAGGCAGTGATGAATTGATGACACTTTTTGAACAAATGCCTCAAGCAGATGTTGCTACCCAACATGAATTATTGCGCCCAATTATTCGAGAACACTTTCAACCGGCACTACTTGCCCGTTTCCAGACCGTTATTTACACCCCACTAAGCGACAATGCCTTACGGCATATTGTGGAAATGAAGTTGAACAAAGTCGCGTCTCGATTACAAAAACATTACAAAATTGATTTTAATGTTGGCAAACAGCTCTACGACCAATTAGTTGCCGCGTGTTTACTCCCAGATACCGGAGCCAGAAATATCGACAGTATTTTGAATCAACAAATTTTACCCGTAGTTTCAAGCTTACTGTTACAAAATATTAACCATAAAGAAACAACGCAAACACTAATTCTCGATTTTGATGAAAATGACGGCATTATACTTGAGTGGGCTAAACAGCAAAATCAAAAACGAAAACCGAGAAAAGTACGGAACACTAAACTTGAAAAGTGACATCTGAATATAGCATATCAACCCTTTATAAACGACATTGAGGAATAAACTTAACAAAAAAGTATCTAAATTTTTGCAGCAGTTTGAAGAGATTATGGTGTGTTTGGTTTATTAAAGATAGCGGGATCAAATTCGATAATATTGAACCGCGCCCTTTACTAAGGATTGATCGGCTACTGTTAAACAGTAGTTTATTTATCAAGTTATTATCTTTAGATATAAAATTATTAAAACAATTGCAAACGTAATATAAAAAATAATGATACAGAAACTCGGTTATCTTATCGTGAAATTAGGTTAAAGGAATATAAAATGGGTGAAAATATTGTTCGATTAGGAGACCCAACAACGCATGGAGGTTCTGTCATTTCGGCTTCATCAACAATGACTATTGAAGGCAAACCAGCTGCGTTGATAGGCGATCTTGTTAGTTGCCCCAAAAAAGACCATGGAGTGAATAAAATAATTGAAGGTGCCAAAACCGTTTTTTCAGATGGCAAAGCTGTGGTGATAAACCAGTGCTCATGTGAATGTGGTTGTAAGGTTCTTTCCACAATTAACACGGCTGAAATGGAGTAAAATCATGTCTTGGCCTCAGCCTAAAGTGATTGACACATTGAATCCACCGGTAAAATTACATCGTGGAAGATGGTTAGTATTTTTTATTATATTAATGGTGATTACTGGTATTACATTTGCTTTGATGTGGCCAAATAATAATTACCTAAAACAATGGACTTTTTGGTTTGGTCTAATATCTATTCCTACCATTGTTAGCGGTGTGGCGCTTAGTATCCGTTTTTATCTTTACGGTCTAGCACAAGAAGAATATGAAATATGGCAACAAGAACAGAAGATTATTCAGCAAAATTGGCAAGTATGGGCAATGAAATCTTTAATTGTTCTTGATAGTTACTACAGCTTACCAAACCAAATAACAGCAAAACAGATATTAGTAGATAGGTCAAATTTATCTGTTCAAATAAATAACTCGTTAAAATTTGATGAAAAATTAGAAGTTAATCAACACATTGAAGATCTATTTTTTTCTTTGCGCCCTTTTTTTTCTAAACTTCCGTTAACAGAGCCAATTAACATTACGATGTATTCATCGGATCAATCTTACAGTTATGTCGATGACGATATTTATAATGCTTGTCGCGCAGCAAAAATAGATCAGCCTTACACATTTTCACATAAAATGGGGATTCATGCTGATATAGAAAAATTAGTAGAATGGATCGACATTGATCAAAAAACATTACAGTTAGTTATTATTAATAATACCAAATCATCAAATTCTGCTTTCTTATGTGCCTTTTTATTAATGGACAAACAGCAGTATAAAAATTTATCTGTTGATATTGCAAAAGCAGAAATTTTAAGACCTATGACAGCCGATAATTTACAAGTTGCAATCAATCAAATGGTTGAATTACAACCTGCTATTTGTCAAGTAAATCAACTGTGGTTTGCAAATATGGATAATAAGCAAGAAGTCAATATTACAAAACAGTTAGCTGATTTGAATATTTCACCAGAGCAAATGTATAAACTTGAAAGTTTAGTCGGTAATCAAAATGAGCTTTCTTATTGGCTTTCATTAGCACTAGGATGTGAGATGGTAACAGAAACAAAACAAAATAATTTAATTACAGCAATGAGTCAAAATCAATGGTTATTTTCCGTTGTAACAGCTGTTAATCTAGGAGTTATGAATGAATAATAAATGGAAACGGATAGGACTTATTTTCATTATTTTATTAGGTGCTCTATTTTTTGCTACTATTCTCTTTATTTGGGGAGATGCCCTTGGTTATAACTCATTGGGACAAAAAATTGCGATTTGGTTACAAGGAATGCTTTTATTATTAGCCTTATTATTAACACCAATAATCATCTCTAATAGTCGCAGAATTTGGGCAAAAGATAAAGCAAAGCGCGAATCATTGAATCCCATAGAACATAAAAAAACAGAAAAACCGATTCCTTTTTCCGAATTTTTAGATATTAAAAAACAATTTCGATATCGCTACGGCATCTTTTGGCGCTATAAAATTCGCAAATGTTTAGTATTAGGCTCTGCTTCTGATGTTCAAGCTTTATTACCTAATTTAACGGCTGAAGGCTGGCAATTATGTGATGAGACGTTAATGATTTATGGTGGGGATATACAAGATGAGATCAATACTCCTTGGTTGCAAGCCTTAAAAAAACAACTTTCTCGTTGTGTGCCTTTTTGGGGAAAACCAATTAATGCCTTAATTTGGGCTTTACCTGAGCATTATTTAGATAATACAAGGCAACATCAATTAGCTCTCGAAAAAGCAGTAGTCCAGTTACATAAACGAAATAAAATATTAAATTGGTCGGCGCCACTTTATTTAGTTGCAAGGCAAAAAGAAGAGTGGTCACAAGCTGGGCGCATAGAACAAAGTGTTGGCGTTTTCTTTTCAACGGTAAAAAAAGAGTCAATGGAGTCTATTGATTTATCACTTAATCAATTAGCCAAAGATTGTAGTAAACGTGGAATACAACAAATCAAAAAGAATGTTTGTCACGCCTTTTTATTGCAAATTAGCCAAAATTTAGTTAAAGGTGATATCACTAATATTAAACGTTACTTGACCCTGCTGACTTCCTTCCGTTTCTCTCCTTGCGTTCGTGGCCTGTTTTTTATGTCTAACCAGCATAATTCAAATCACGATTCCTCTTTTTTTGAACATTCATTGTTAATGACACCAACATGGCAGTCAATTAGTGATGATGCAAATTTACAATTTGGACGAAGAATGGGGATTCAATGGGGGTTATTATCTTGTTACGCTTTAATTGCTGTAATGACAATGACAAGTGTTGCATTACTGACTTCATTTTTCCGTAATGCATCACTAATCAATGATAGCGTCGAATTGGTTAAACAAGCCGATAATTCAGTAACTCAAAACTATACGGTTCAATTGCAAACTCAATACCAGCTACAACAACGTTTAGAACAGTTACTTTTTCGACAACAACATGGTGCACCATTATCGTATCGATTTGGCTTAAATCATAATGATGCGCTATTAAATAAATTATGGCTTACCTATCGTGCAACCAATTCACGTAATATTGCAACACCATTTTATGACAATATAGCTCAGTACTTAACATTACTGACTGAATTACCACCAAATGATCCTAGACGAAATAAACTGGTAGAATCCGCATATGATGCATTGAAAGCTTATTTAATGATGAATCATCCAGATAAAAGTGATGGAGATTATTTAAGCAAATTTGCTAGTAAAATATGGCGTGCACCTCAAGGAGTCAATGATGGTGATTGGTTACGTTTAATGCCGGATTTGGTTCGTTTTTGGGGACAAGTACTCAATATGCATCCTGATTGGGCACTATCTAGCAATCCGCGTTTGATTAAAGACGTCCGCCAAATTTTGATTAATAATATTGGTGTACAAAATGCGGTGAATACTCTTTACCAAGAGATGATTCAGCGAGCAAGCCAGCACTATGCAAATCAAAACTTAAATCAATTGCTTGAAGGTTTAGATAGCCGATTACTCTTTTCGAATGATATGGATGTACCTGGTGTCTATACCCGAAAAGCTTGGGATGATACCATCAAAGATGAAATTGATAATATTGCTAAGTCACGTAAAGAACAAATCGATTGGGTATTAAGTGATGGGGTAAATGCATCAACATCATCTATTTCGCCTGAGACATTAAAACAACAACTTACTGAACGTTATTTTAGTGAGTATAGTGCCGCTTGGTTGCAATTTTTAAATACAATTGAGTGGCATAAAGCCGATAATGTATCGGATGTGATTGAGCAACTCACTTTACTTGCTGATACCAGACAATCACCATTAATTGCGCTTATGAATGTGGTGAAATACCAATCAGAAGTCGCATATACTGGGGATGGATTATCCGACAGTTTGATTCGTTCAGCACAAGAACTTATGGGGAGTAAATCTCAAACAGGATTACCTAAAAATAATGAAGCATCAGGTCCATTAACAGCAACTTTTTTACCTGTGAACAACTTACTAAAAAATGACAATACTAATGGACTTTCTTTGCAAACTTATTTACTGAGAGTGACGCAAGTTCGCCTCAAGTTACAAAATGTTACAAACAGCGCTGATCCTCAAGCAAGAATGCAAGAATTAGCAAAAAGCGTTTTTAAAGGGACTTCTGTCGATTTAACAGAAACACGCGATTATGGTAACTTAATCGCGGCAAATCTTGGTGAGGAGTGGTCAGGGTTTGGTTACAATTTATTTAAACAGCCTTTAGAACAAGCATGGCAAGTCGTTTTAGAGCCTGCTGCCACAAGCTTTAATGATCTATGGAATAATTATGTGGCAAGTCAATGGGAAAAATCGTTTTCTGGCCGTTATCCATTTAAAGACAGAGAAAATGATGCATCGTTAGCTGAATTAGCGCGCTTTTTACGACCTGACACTGGAATTATTGATCGTTTTATTATCAGTGAATTAAGTGGTGTATTAGAGAAGAAAGGTGGAAGCTGGGTTGTGAATACAGCTAACGCGCAAGGCTTAAATTTTTCACCGAAATTCCTTGAAGCTTTAACATTATTTAATCAAATTGCAACAGAAATATTATCAAGTGGTGATGTTGCTTTGTCGTTTGATATCATGCCTCGCAGTGGAAATAACATCGCGCGTTCTGAATTGGTAATTAATAAACAAAAATTAGAGTATTTTAATCAAATTCCAACATGGCAGCGTTTTAACTGGCCAGGCGATGGCTATTCACTTTCTTCACAATTGAGTTGGAGTAGTGATGCATCTGGAATGCGTCTATATAAGTACTATAGTGGTGACTGGGCATGGATACGTCTACTTGAATCAGCATCTGTGAAACCATTAGATTCAAGTCGTTATGAATTGATTTGGAATGCACCCGATGATCGTAAACTACGCTTTATTTTACGCACCCAATTAGGTGGTGGTCCGTTGACATTGTTAAAATTGCGGAATTTTTCATTGCCACAAAATGTATTTGAATAATGATGTATTATAAAAATGGAATATTTTTATGTTTAGTCAACTATTGAATCGTTTTTTTGGACAGCAAGATCCAAAAGAATCCATAGCACAACAATTAAATCAACATTGGGCTGATTGGTTACAGCCAATTAGTTTAGATAAACCAGCGGGTGAAGATTTAACATATTCTGATTCTTTTCAAGAAATTAAAGAAGAAATAACTAAACTTTCAGGTATTAATTACACGCTGATTGCAACAGAAAGCGAAACTATCTTGAAACAAAATAGTAAAGATATTCGTGTCGCCACTTATTATTGCTTGGCTCGTTTACATATTGATGGTGCAGAAGGATTTGCTGATGGGGTTGAACTACTAGCAGGATTATTGGACAAATTTGGTGAGTCGATTTACCCTTCCCGTCACAATATTCGTAAAAATGCCATAGAATGGTTAGCTAGTAGTAAATTTATTGATGAACTTACCCCATTACAGCCGATACCAGAAGCATGTTTAACACGCATTATTGTTGCATTAAACATGATTGATACCTGTTGTAATACGTTATTTGTAAATGAAGATCTTAATCACCCAATTAGCGCCCCTGATTTAACAGCTTTAGTTCATTTTTTTACAAATGGAATCAAGCAAGCGCCCAACCTAAATAAGACGGAAGAAAATACCGAGGAGCCACCACCTTCCCCACCATTATCTACACCAATTCGTAGCGAAGGTGAAGTCAAAATCAGCTCCCAACGAGACTTACTCGAGCAAGCTAGAAAAATGGCTTCTTTTTTACGCGAAAAACCAGAAGGTTACCTAGCTGCAGGGCGTTTTTTACGAGTTATTCGTTGGGATACCATAAATGATTTACCACCAGCCGATCATCGTGGGAAAACACGATTGCCAGCACCAAGAACAGAACTTAAACAACATATTAGTCGTTTAATTATTCAACAACAATGGTATGATCTTTTTGAACGCGCCGAGGCTGCATTCACCGAAAGTGCCAATCACTTTTGGTTAGATTTACAACGTGCAACCATAATAGCATTACAAAAAATGGGAGAACCTTATCAATCTTGGGCTGATATTTATCTGACTGATATTGGTTTGATGCTAGAACGATTAAACGGTGTTGAACATCTTTGTTTTGAAAATGGGATGCCATTTGCCGATGATGAAACACTAAGTTGGATAAGTAACAATGCCCGTATTCACCATTTAGATGAAGGTGAAAGTATGGTACAAATTGCGGTATCGGGCGAAAACGATTGGAATGAGATTGAAAAACAAGCATTAGAGCTCGCGCACACAGAAAATTTAGAGAAATCGTTTCAATGGTTACAAAATTTACCGTCATTACGCTCTCCTAAGCAACGGTATTTTCTACAATACACCCAAGCACGTGTAGCTGAACAATTTGGTCAACAAGATGTGGCACTAAAACTGTTAACTGGACTTAATGAACAACAACAAGGTATCACGTTATTACAATGGGAACCGGAATTGTTATTTGATGTAAAACGATGTTTACTACGATTAATGAAACAAAAAAATCATCTCAAAGATGGTATAAAACCAAATCTTTCTGCTCAAATTGAGCAGTTACATCATGAATTAATGCAACTCGATCCCGCAAGAGCATTAAGTATAATGTAATATGATTCATGGTATTTGGATAGGAATAATAAATAATAATCAAAGAGACAAACAATGGATGATCTAATTCTACGCTATTACGAATCAGAAATGCGCTATTTGCGTGAAGCAGGAAAAGAATTTGCAAAAATTCATCCTGACAGGGCAAGTGAACTAAATTTAGATCGAGTAGGTGATCGCGATCCTTATGTAGAGCGTTTATTTGAGGGCTTCGCTTTCTTGACAGGGCGCTTACGCCAAAAAATTGATGATGATTTGCCTGAACTCACTGAAAGCCTAGTTAGCCTACTTTGGCCGCATTATTTACGTTTAATACCGTCATTATCGATTATCGAGTTAACGCCCAATTATGCAACATTATCGCGCCAAGAGCTCATTCCTGAAGGATTAAAAGTACAAAGTGAGCCTCTTGGACAAGCTGGCACTAAATGCCCTTATCGAACAACCCAAGATGTTATATTACAACCAATTAAAATTAGTCAAGCTAACTTAGGATTTCACCATGATGGTCGAAGTATGATTACTTTGCGTTTAAGTTTTGGTGAGTTAGCAGATTTTGAACAACTTGATCTATCTAAATTACGACTTTATTTGAATGCTGATGGACCCATTGCATCAACATTGCATTTTGCTTTAACGCAGCAAGTTGCTTCCATGCATTTACGGTATTCAACAAACCCGGAAAATCGGGTAACAATTCAAGGTAAAATAACCCCAGTTGGTTTTTCTGATGATGATCGGTTATGGTTAAAACCAGATAATGCTTTTGCCGGCTATCAGCTTTTATTGGAATATTTTGCTTTTCGTGAAAAGTTTATGTTTGTGGATCTTCATGGACTCAATATTGATGACGTACCAGAGCACTGCCGTTATATCGATATTGAGCTCATTTTAAATCAAAATTGGCCAACCGATATGCCGTTTAATCACGATAATATCCGTTTACATTGTGTTCCGGTCATCAATTTATTTGATTTAGAGGCAGATCCAATCGTTGTTAACCAATTGGAGAGCGAGTATTTACTTAGGCCGTTACTTCGTCAAGATGGACATGTCGAGGTTTATTCTGTTGAACATGTGGAAGCCATCACCCGTAATGGTCGTTATCACTATGTGCCTTTTACCAGCTTCAAACATCGAGGAGGAATGTTAAGGCATGATGCACCTGAAAGATATTATCATACACGCGTTCGCAAAGGTGCATCAGGATTACATGAAACTTGGTTAATTTTGGGCGGTAAGATCTGGGATAAAGATGAAATGTTAGAAACCGAAACATTATCATTACAAATTACCGGTACAAATGGTATGTTGCCGCGTAAAGTATTACGCAATGCACGTATTGATGAGCTTTGTCATGCTCAAAACAGCATAAGCCGTGTACACAATTTATGTTCGCCAACATTACCATGTTATCCGCCAACGGAAGATCGCTTTTATTGGCGCGTTTTGTCGCATTTAGCACCGAATTATCTCTCCTTGATGAATGCAGAAGTGTTACGAGGAACGCTAGCTTTATATGATTGGACCGATAACGAACTCAATCGTCGACGATTGGAGGGCATTGTTAATGTCTCTCATCGAATGATTAAGCGTATCGAAAAAGGAATGCTACAGCGAGGTATAGAAATAGAGGTGACGCTCAATAGTTATCAGTTTGCCGGTGAAGGCGATGTCATGCTTTTTGGTGAGTTGTTACATCAATTTTTTGCCCTGTATGCCGATGTAAATTTATTCACTAAATTAGTTATTATTCCTTTACCAACAGGAAATAAAATTATATGGAATCACAGCAAAATATCGAAAACAGCATTTTAATGCAAACACTTGAAAGTGTTTTGCCAAAAATGAATTTTTATCGTTTTTGTCAATTACTTGAGCAAATGTATGCAAATGAACCTATACTTGGCAAATACGAAACACCCGCAGCCGATCCTTTGCGTTTTGCGCCATCGATCGATATGTCTTTTCCTGCTAGTGAACTAAAATATATCGAAAGAGCACCTTATGTTAATCGACCCGCGACAGTAAGAACACGATTTTTAGGATTATATGGGGTTGACTCTGTACTACCGCTGGGCTTACTTGATAATATCATTCGTCGTGAAGAAAACTATCAAGTAATGACTGATTTCCTGGATATGTTTAATCATCGTACCATCACTCAGTTTTATCGTATTTGGTTAAAATATCATTACCCTGCGAGTTTTTTAAGTGGAGGAAAAGATCCATTATCAAAATGTTTGCTTGGATTGACAGGACTGGGGATCAAAGGCACGGTCGAACAAATTGGTACACCAGCATCACGTTTTTTGGCATTATTAGGTTTAATTACACAAAAAACACGAACAGCTGACGGTATTGTTGGTTTAGTACGTGTTTTAGTACATGATGCAAAAGTAGTAGTAAGTGAATTCTATCCTATTTGGCAGTCAATTGATAACCCAGCACAATTAGGTGATAAAGTACAACCGGTTAGTTTAAACGGAGGGGCGGTATTAGGTTCTCGTTTTAGAGAGTGTAATCAAACCGTTCATATTGCAATTACGCCTCAATATGAACAGCAAGTGATTGATTTACTGCCGGGAGGACAGTTACATCGTGATTTGATGGCTTTATTACGCGCTTATTTAGGTTATCAGGTTGATGCCAAAATGACACTTTGTATTCAACGTCGATTTTTACCACGAAGTCAATTAAAACCTAAAAATAGTCGTCTAGGTCAAACAGCATCATTAATAAAAAACACGACTAATGAAAAGATTGAGGATGAAGTTGCTGTGAACATAGGCCACTACTCTGGAATAGATTATGCTGCATAATAAAAAAGGATTAAATATGAGATTAATTTGTGTATTGATAATAAGTATATTAACCATAGGATTAACGGGTTGTGGAATTGCCCAAAGCGTATCAGAAGGTGCAGTTGGCTTAAGTAATTCTGTTTTTTCATGGGATATTAGGACAATACATCTGGATTTTATTGCAAGAGCAGAATTAAATATGGATGATGACAGCCACTCTTCACCTGTTGTTATCCGTATTTATCAATTAAAAGATGACAAAACATTCAATTCCGCTCCTTATCAGGATCTGGTTAACCAAGATAGTGATGCATTAAAGGAATCATTAATTGAGAGTAAAGAATTGATTTTAAAACCTAATACATCAGTTTCTGTTGATGTTCCTTTTAATAAAAAAGCTGAGGTTGTGGGAATTGCCGCACTTTATAAAGACCCTAATTTAAAGGAAAATAGTTGGCGAATGGTATTAACCCGTAGTGATTTAAATATCACTAAACCACGACAAATTATTGCAAGCCAATATACTATAAAACTAGTGGATGAAAGTAAATGAGTGCTTCATTATACGATATTCTTTATGGCTATTTTCAATCAGGCATCCCCATTGACGATGTAGCGGAAAATGAGCAAACCATTATTAGTGTCATGGATAATATTGAACGTATCTTAAATAGTCGGGCTGGTGCAGTAAAACATATGCCCGATTATGGCTTACCTGATATGTCAACCATCTTTCAAGCCCTACCCTCATCAGCTTATATTTTGATGAGAGCAATAGAACAAACACTATTAAAGTATGAACCTAGGTTATCTTCTATTGATATCCATATCGACGATAAAAACCATGATACTATGGTCCTTGCTTATGAACTAACCTGCCATTTGAAAGAAGGTGGACTTGTCAAATATGGAACTTATTTTATGCCCGATGGTAAAGCACGTTTAAAATATACCCGTAATGGTGTCACTGTTAACAAAAATTGACCCAATAAATAATAAATTTTAAGTTAGTTATTTTCACATAAAATTTATGAAATCGTTTAGCAATCAAAATAAATTGGCCCAAAGCATGTTATGGCATACGATTTGACGATTGGTCTAGTTAAAGGAATTTGTCCCACTAATTTAACACTATTACAAAACTGGCGACATTATGCCGATTGGCGTGACCCTGCTAATACTGATAAGGAAGCAATCGAGTATATGACAAAAGGAGTGCTTCCTAAAGAAATAAAGGAATCAATGGGTTATCCAGAAAAACATATGCCAAAAACTGTCGTTAATAAATATATTTCTTCTTGTTCTACTGACGCAGGAATACAAGCGCAAACTCAGGAACTTTTAAAAGACAAATATGAATTACTAAGTACTTACCCAAAAGTACAGTTTTATTTACCTGAGCCTGATTTAACAACGGAGTAAACTATGTTAGCAATTATCTATCTATTGATTACAACTTCATTCACTATACTTGGGCTTGTTAAGCGTTGGCGAATATGGACAGCTGTCTGTTATTTCGCCTTTTTACTGGTATTTTGTGCGATCATTCCCTTACCAGGCGAAGATAAAAAAAGACAAATTTCACCAACGCAAGTAGTATTCCGATTTGATGCCTATCGCTATTTGCAGTTAACCGGCTCTGATTGCGAAGGCAAACTTTATTATATCGATGAGCAAAAACAGGTTTATAACGAGTTGGCTATCCATTCGGCTGAGGTATTAACAGAACCGTTTGCACATGCTGTTGGGGATTATATTCTAATTCCTCGTACTGATTACGCAACAGTTCGTTATTCCCAAGATGGAGGGAGAACTTTTAAATCAATCGATGTTCATGGTTTTTCTAATATTCCTCGTCCCGGACGAGAACAGATTAAAGGAACCGTTGTTGTTGGAAATCAATTATTTATGGATACCACCAACGGAATTTATCGCTCTCCAAAACCATTTGGCTCCCATATTCAAGTTGATGTGCTTTCATCTAAAGACGTCGAATATTGGAAAGACGGTGAACAATATAATGGTGAACGGTGGCAAGGTGATATAACCGAGATGCCAAAGATGCCCAGTGATTATAAAGGCTGGTATCATTGGCAGTGTGATATTAATAAAAAGCAGTACGAAATAATTTATAATCGCTATGCGCCATTAATAAACTTGCAAGCTAAGTTACGTCAATCGATAGGGTTAATGAATAAAGGAGTACAATAATGTCACGATTAAGTAAATTCTTATTAATCTTTTTTATTATTATCCCTCTCTGTTTATGGGGCTTGATTGTAATGGTTGGCTCAATGTTACCTGAAAAAAGTGAAGTCATAGGATTAACCGTACCACAACCTAAACCTCGTCCCGGGTATGAACTTATTTATCCTGAAGTATATGCGATGGGACCTGATAAAGGCATCTTTTACTATATAAGCGATAAAAGACAGGTGGTGTATCGCTATGATGCAGAGCGTTATTTAGAGCTTCAAGGGGAAAACTGTGAAGGATTAATCTGGTATCACGATGATAAAAATAATATCCACACTCGCATTGATGAAACTTTTTACACCAAAGATAAGTTACCAAAGTTTGAATATTATAATCCTGGGCATGCATATATTGCAGTTCCCACGCAAGATTTAACCGCAGTCATGTATTCACTCGATGGCGGTAAAACGTTTATTAAAGGTACTGTGCCAAGCTACTCAGCAGTATCCGGTGATGAGATAGAACGCTTTATTGGAATAGATGATAAACCTTTAACGGTAAATTTTGAGGATATTCACCCAAAAGACTCTTCTGCATATAACCATAAAATCACAATATCTGGTAATACAGGTTATTTTATTTTAAAAAATGGCGATGTGATATTTGGGGAAACCGTTTTTTTTAATCCACATTCTGATCTAAAACAAGAATATCAAATTTTACGTCACCCAATTCAGGATGAATCTGTCAAATTAGGTGGGATGTACTGGGAAATTTATCATGATCCTGCTTATATCGAACGTGTTGAAGCTTCCAAAAATATCAAAGTTGAGCCTTATCAAGGATGGGATAGGATTCGTTGTGAAATAGGTGCTGAAAAATAATAAGGGGGAAAGATTAATGAGAGGGATCATTAGATTGGGTGATCGACACACTCATGGTGGCAACGTGATTAGTGCTTCCGGAGCCGATTTTGCCGGTAAGCCTGTTGCTTTAGTTGGAGATAAAGTCTCATGCCCTAAACCAGGCCATGGTATAAATCCAATCATTGAAGGCAATGCTACATGGCTAATGTTTAATACTCCTGTTGCTGTTGACGGATGTAAATGTGCATGTGGTTGTACGCTTATTTCAACATTACCAACTGTTGGGAGTGGTAATATGAGTCTATTATAGTACAAAATATCTAGCATAATCATTTTGCTTGGTGGTTTGATGATAGTATTTTTTGATGTTTTTCAACTGGGTGAGATCACTATTTATTGCTAAAGCACCTAAAAAACAGGGTCATAAAGTGAAAACCACCGTATATTTTAGCCAATATGATGAGCTGATTTTGTTATATCAAAAAGTGTAGATACTTTAATTAATACGCTCTGTTTTCTTAACTTTTTTAATGTGAATTTTACCATTTCGATACTTTTGACTACTTTTAATTTGATTGTTTCTAAAATAGATCCTTCATCTGTAACCTATTTAATGAAAAGCTTTTTTTAATGTTGAAATAGTTATCCCATCTATTTTTGTGCTTCTCCTTTAGTAAGACTTTTAACAAAACCTTTGCCTTCCCTATAAGGAATTTACCGTGTTGGTATTCCTGTTATCTAAGATACCTTCACACACCACTAATTAATGTTTTTAAAAATTGATAATCAAATACCATACAAAATCACCCATATTGTAATTTAGCTACAATTATTGTAAATAAATTGCAAAAAATGTTTATATCAGTAAAATAGCATACCTATATAAAAACAAACACCAAATATCAGTAATGATGAGGTGTTTAAATTAAACATAACAACATATTTTATAAGGATATTTTATGGATACAAATGTGCCTATGTTAAAATCAAAAACAGAAGATATTAAAAAATCTGCATTAATTCTTATCGAATGCCAAAATGAATGGCTTCATCCTTCTGGGCATTTATACCAAAGCTTTAAAGATAAAGATCTATTTGAAGAATCAATCAAAAATATTGAATCAAGCTTATTTTATGCAAGGCAAATTCACATGCCAATTATCCATTGTGGTTTGAGATTTCAAAAAGGTTATCCAGAGTTAGCCAATGGAAAAACAGGCCTAAGGCATGCAATTAGTCACTTTGGTACATTTCCTGTCGATAGTTTTAATTCGCAATTTTATGAAACATTAACACCAAAAAATGAAGAATTTATTGTAATGGGTAGAACCGGATCAAGTGGCTTTGCTGGTTCTAATTTAGACATTTACCTTAGAAACAATAGTATTGAAACACTTTATTTAGTAGGATACGCGACCAATGTTTGTGTAGAATCGACCTTTCGTGAAGCTCAAGACAAAGGCTATTTTCCAGTCATCATTAGTGATGCTACAGGTACATTCGATAAAATTCAGCAAGAACACATGTTGAAATACACAGTTCCTCATTACGGCGAATCGATAACGACTAAAGAATTTGAACGATTGTACGATGATCGATAACTTGTTAAAACAATATCAATATTTTCAATAGATTCAATTTAATATAAAAAATAAGTTAGGCTGTCCCAACATTGGGATAGCTATATCATACTCATCAAATTTAAGCTAAATATCAACTAACAGTATTAAAGCAATCAATAGCAATCTTTTTAAATTGAAATATAACGAATCATTAGTAGGTACTTTTTGCTCTTATCTAAAAATATCTCAATGATTGTGAGTTAATTGTTTTGATAAGATTAAAAAATTAATAAGATACCAAAAAATATAGATTTTAATATAAAAGAGATTAAGAGGAATTGAAAACTTTTTATTTAAAATGTGTAAAACAAGTGAAATCTTAGTAATATAGCAAAAAGCTAAACACTAAATTTGTGTGAATAGATTATGAAAAGAATAACATAATGATTATTAATAATAATTATAATGTTAGTCTATTTGTGAGGAGTAGAAAATTGTGAAGTGGAAGCGCTTGGATAACGATAAAAATAATCTTTCTAATAATTAGAATAAATAGTGAACTTATAGAAAGGAAAAGCCCATACCAAAGTATGGACTTTGAATGTAAGTACAAACTTATAGTTTAAAGTAAATGTTCATATTTTGTGAAAATTTCATGAATTTTATTGATATCGGCGGCAGTTAAATCTTCTCGGCTAAATGTAGCATATAACTTCATAATACCCTGTGATGGAGAATCATTAATTGTACTGTAAGCCATTAAACGTGGACAAAACTTAGCCATTGATTGTGCTGATAGTTGTTTATTAATAGTCACATTTTTATGTTTATATACTAATGATTTTTTATTAATATGAATAACATAAACACCATCACTTTCTTGCTGATCTGCTATTTTTTTAATGGCATCTTCTCCTCCCCATCTAAATATAACGCCTGTTTGCCACTTAGCTTCTCCAGCAGAGACGAATGAATGTACATGGTTTTTATATTGTTCGCCGCCCCAATCAAAACCACCTGTTGAAGCTTTAGACATTATAAAAACAAGGCATAGATTCGAATCAGTATTGCCTAAATCATACTGGGTGTGATCAAATAGACTAACATTGCCATTAACTTCAATACCATTAACTGATATTATTGGAGCAGAATTAGAGTCTAAGTTATCATGCCCTATCAAGCTATACTTAATATGATTGATGTTTTGATATTTTGATGCAAGATAAAATAATGCTTTACATTTTTGATCTAATCCTGCTTTTATTAAATCATCAATGAGTAATAATAAGTACTGATTGTCTCGTCTCTGTGATTTATCCATGTAATCTTCATAAATTACATAGGCTTTATCACTTACTGTAGTCAGTGGATTATCGTTTTTATCACTGCCATAATCAACAGTACCTAAATTATTTTTACTCCAATTGACATTTGGGACTTTAATTGCTACACCTGACATAAAAAATCTCCGCTAATTTTTGTGTATTAGTAGACTCGATCAAGTCACTATTTTAATTCTAGTATTTTCTCGCAATGACTTAACTTTGTTGATCTCTTAAATAATAATTAAAAATAACGCACCAGTTATATAAATGGTAATCTTCATTACCTATACGATAGACAATGTTATTATTATCATGCAACTCACCAGCATTCCGGTTCTCTATATTGAAAAAACCATAAGTAATTATTAGATTTTTTGGGCTCTCTTTACACTCTATACGAAGCGTATCGCAATTATTATCATCATTAAGTCGTTCAACTTTAGTTATAATTTCTTTGCCCACTGAATTTTTTATTGAAAACCCTCTATTTGGGATAGTTAAATTTTTATTTTTAAAATATTGAGGTTTATCAAATGTTAAACCAGATTTATTAAATTTCAGGTTTAAAAATTTACCGTTAATAGTGTGAGAAATTGGATGTAATGGTTGCCAATTCTCACCCGATATAACTTTACTCAAAACATAACCGTAATAGGTACCTAATAATTTAGAACTTGGTCCATCTATATGCCATTTATCTTGATAATGTAACTGATATATTGGTGTAGCTAGATAAAATCCACTATCTTGTTCAAGTGCTAACTCTAATTGTGCTAAAGCAACATCAGGACAATCTGGAACAACATTATCAGCACTAAAAGAAGAAGATATTTGATAAGTAATAAAAGGTAAATCAGAATAGTCATCGCCCGTGATTTTTTCAATGTCCTCAATTAAATCAGCTCGCAATTTTCTAAGAGCAGCTTTATACCAGTTGATACCACAATTATAATCAGATTCACCTTGAGTAAAGGTGATTGCAAGTAATCGGTAAGATTTACCTTGTTCAGTTGCGATTCGTTTACCATTTTGGACATCATTAATAATGTTTTGATAGTCGGAGTTGCCTTTAGACAAATTCAATATTGATTGACTTACATGAGCACAATTGGAAGAAAGAATCAATTTATTTTTAAAATTATGAAGTTCAATTTCACGAATAAACATCTCTGCTGTACCAGCAGAAGGGGACTCAAAACTATCAGGAGGGTCTTGCCTTTCAATGTGGTCTACCAATGTTTGATATGGCTTACCGCCAGCAAAACGAGTGCGAATGCCATGATTAAACATTTTAGCGTATGGAGAAAATGGTTGCCCAGAAAGGAGTGGATATGATTTTGTTCCTTCAGCTAATGATTGACCATAAGCAATAATATGATTAATATCAGCAAGCCCTAAATCAGGTGGATAAATTAATGCTTTTAATTTAGATGCGAACTGATTATTAATATTAAATTCTGAATTACCCGCTTCATCAATTTCAAAAGAGACATTGCCTTGCTCATCAGCAATAGTAAAACCATTTTTTTGAGTATTATTGAATGAAAAATTTTCTTTATCGATAAATTGAGCATTGGCTTGTTTATCAATTTTCAGAGCATGATGACCATCATTGTTAGAATCATGTAAATTTTCTGGTATTGACTTTTCAGGATCCGAAAAATCATTCAATGAATCGTTTAAATTTACCATAATTGCAATTCATCCTTTGTTACATATATTAAAAAACAAAATACAGTTATAAATTTAGATAAAGGTTGTTAGATTCAAATCATAACAAGACTTTTTTATTTTTATCTTTATCAAATCTGCATTGTTTTAGTCATTTAAATTAATCAATCCAAAATTATTGCTAAACGATTTTAGTTATTTAAATATTTTAAAAAATTAGTGTTAATACCCTATTTCTATAGTTGATTGAAGAACTCTTTTAGCTTTTTAGCAAATTGACGAGTAATCTTGAACTCTGTGTATCCTTTTTCATCAATTCTAAAAACAACATTACCTAACCTATCAATAATCGAAAAACCATTATTTTGGGTATTAGTAAATGCTGAAGGTTCTTTATTAAGAAATTGAAAGTTACCGTCTTTGTCAATTTTTAAAACATAATCACCATTTCTATTACAAATATAATAACCATCCTCTTTTACATCATAAAAATTTTGCGGAAAAGTGTTTGTTCGATC
>NZ_LZGO01000010.1:0-39723 GCF_001690235.1 Gilliamella sp. wkB292 | reverse complement strand
AAGCAACTTAATTTTTACCGCTTGTCCAGAAAAACCGAATTAGCATCATAATAAATAAAGTGTAAACCAATCACAAAATGTAAAAGATTTTAATTAATTATTTTACTAAAAATAAAATATTTACATCATATTAGCTCAGTTAATTTTATTTTCAGTAACACCTAATTGCTTACATTTACCTCCATAAAAATATTCGTTATAACAAGAAAAAAAACAAACAAGGATAAAATAATTATGAAATTTTCTTCACGTATAAATTCTTTTCGATCTCGCCCTGAACTTTATAAAGCTGGAATAAATATGACAACTTGTGATCTCATCGCTCGCATGGGTCAAGTACAAGGACTCACTCATATTGAACTTAACTATCCTGAACATTTTATAAACCAAGACAAACACGAGATTAAACAAGCCATTAAAAATAACAATCTAAATATGGGTGGTATTGCTCTTCGTTATAATAAAGAGTTTATTGATGGTGAATTTACTAATCCTAATGAAGCGATCCGCGAAAAAGCAATTAAGATTACATTAGAAGCAGTAGAAATGTGCCGCTTTCTTGGTGGAAATACGGTGACATTGTGGTTTGGTTATGATGGCTATGATTATTGTTTCCAACAAGATTACTTTCGTGCTTATGAGTTACTAGTAGATGCATTACGTCGTGTAATTTTACCTAATCCAGATATTCAGTTTAGCTTTGAATATAAACCATATGAGCCTAGAACTTTCTCATTTATTGGTGATTGTGCCTCAACGCTTTTATTAATCGAAAAAGTGGGAGCCCCTAATTTAGGTGTCACTCTAGATTTTTGCCATATGATAATGAAAAAAGAAAACCCTGCCTTTTCTCTATTCTTAACCTCAATACAAAAACGTTTGGTTGGTTTTCATTTGAATGATGGTTACGGTCATACCGATGATGGTCTAATGCTTGGTTCCGTACATTTAATGCAAACTTTAGAGTATATCTACTACGCTAAACGAGTTAATTTTTCAGGTCTCATTTATTTCGATACATTCCCAACGCGTGAAGATCCAGTGGCGGAATGTGCACAAAACATAAGAATGTATAAAAAGTTAGCATGTTTTATTGATAAAGTCGGTATGGATAATATGACAGATATCATCCGTAATCAAGATGCAATAAAAATACAAAAATTATTAATGTCTTTAATTAATGATAACAGTGATAAATAACTCTATACCAAATTATTATGAAGATGCCCAAAAGATATGAGGATGTGACTAAACGCCTTAGATTAAATAGCCTACTTTAAATAAATTAATATTTAATTTACATAAATATTAGGCATTTTAAAAAAACTATAAACAATAATTTTCTTAATTTGTCGAAAACTGTTGAGGGAACAGCATCTTAATATAACTTGAGTATAAACATTTTATCTCGTTTTTTTTATTTTATGCAACCTGGTTGCTTGGAGATTACTATGTTTGATAAGTTAGGTTTACCCAAAAATTTACTATGGGGTTATATTGGGTTAACAATATTTATGATAGGAGATGGGCTAGAACAGGCTTGGATTTCAATATGGATGGTAGAACGTGGACTTTCTGTAGTCCAAGCCTCATACCTCATCACGGCTTATGGTGTCACAGTTACCCTTGCGGCATGGATCACTGGTGTTTTAGTACAAACACTTGGTCCAAGAAAAGTAATGTTTTTTGGAGTTATCGCTTTTGTAATTGGCAGTGTTGGTTTTATCGGTATCGGTTTACGCGATATGGAAATGATATGGATGTTGCCTTTTTATGCAATTAGGGGGATTGGTTACCCACTCTTTGCTTATTCATTCTTAGTGTGGATTAACTATAGTTCCCCTGTTGAACGTAGATCAACGGCTGTAGGCTGGTTTTGGTTTACTTTTTCTCTTGGTTTAAGTGTTATTGGTCCTTGGTTTTCAGCAATGGCGTTGCCAATAATGGGGGAAATACATTTACTGTGGACTGGAATGATTTTCGTTATTGTTGGCGCTTTATTTGCAATTTTAGTGAATAAAGATAAAGTTCCGGATGAAGAGATCCACCCATTTAGTACAGCCGAGCTAGTCAAAGCAATAACTATTTTAAAACGCCCAGTCATGTCCATCGGTTTAATCGTCAAATCAATTAATGGCGTGGCTCAATATGGACTTGCAACTTTCCTGCCAGTTTATTTAATTAGCTTTGGTTATTCAAAAACCGAATGGCTCCATATGTGGTCAGCTGTCTTTTTAGTGGCAATTTTTGCAAATCTATTCTTTGGCTTCTTTGGTGATCGCTTTGGTTGGAGAAATACCATCATGTGGGTTGGGGGAGTAAGCTATGCTATCGTACTAATTTTAGTTTGGTTGGTTCCACAGTTATTTGGGCATAACTTTTACGTCATGGAAGTGGTTTTATGCTTATGTGGTGTAACTATGGCCGGTTATGTACCTTTATCCGCTTTATTCCCAATGTTAGCTCCCGACAATAAAGGTGCAGCAATGTCTATACTTAATTTAGGCGCTGGTTTAGGCGCATTTATAGCGCCCGCAATTACAGCCATTTTTTATACTTCACTTGGAGCTGGAGGCGTAATAGGTATTTATTCTGGGCTTTATGTTCTTAGTGCTGTATTGACACCATTACTAAAAACTCCGGATGAATTAGCAAATAAAAAACTAGCTATAAAATAATTCTCCAACGTTATACTAATAATTCTAGATAATATGGTAATAAATAATTTTATTATCATATTATTCAAAATAATTAAAACAACCAGCAAATTAATGAAATCATTTACTGTTGAATAATGATTACAACCGTTTATTTTTTACTGAATTTTGAGTTTTTAATAAGTTATATTGGCTGCTAGATTTTTTTTGCATGGCCAGTATGGTAAAGATAGCATCTAAAATATTGAGTAATACGATTCTGGTGGTGGCATTTTCACCAGTAATTGGGTGATTTTTAACTGAACAAATTAAAGGATGATGGGAAACGAAAGTAATTGGACTATTAACATAATTTGTCATACATATTGTTGTTGCACCATTATTTTTGGCTATTTTTAGCATATTAACAATATCTGCGGTTTTTCCTGAGTGAGAGACACCAATAACAATATCACCTTTTTCTAACAACGAGGCGCTCATTTGTTGTAAGTGCGAATCACGATATACACTAGAAAAAATACCTATTTTTAGCAATTTATGGCAAAAATCTTCGCAAATAGCACCTGAACCACCACACCCAGCCATAACTATTTTGTTATTATCTTTAATATTAACCAATAACGAAACCACCTGTTTAAACTGCTTCATATCAATCAAGGTTAATGATTCTTGTAATGCTAATATAGAACTTAAAAAAGTTTGTTCCAAAACATCTTCATAGCGAGTTATTAATTCAGCTTTTTGTTGTTCTTCCTCATTAACCGAAATAGCTTTTTTAAGATCGTAAAAACCACTACATTTCAATTTTTTAGCAACTTTAGTTATGCAAGCAGTACTGACTTTTAATTGCTTTGATAATTCAATTATGCCAATGACATTGAGGTTTTCATAATTATTGACAATAAAGTTTGCCACTAAACGTTCTTTTTTTCCTAAAGTAGGAATTAGTATTTTAGCGAAAGAAATAATATCATTACCTTTAAGATTCTTAGCCATATAAATAAACCACATTGTTATTTGGTGCTGCAAAGATAATGATGTAGAAATTTACACTTATATAACTACACCTATTACATATATATTAATAAACAGCTTATTAATAAAATAAAAACTAATCTTTAATTAGAATTTAATTACTGACCCTAAAATCAATCAAAATACCAATAATTTATAATTCAAAAAAATTTGAAAAGAAATTGCTTAACTAAAATATTACTAAAAGTTAAATTTAGAATACTCGTTCATAGCTTAAAATTTTATTCTTAGTAAATAGAATAAATATTTTGCTGAAACTGATATTAACGAGTAAAAAATAACCCTTTATGTCAAGAAAGCTCAATCATAAAAATAAATAATACGTTCAGTACATTCTTAAGCCTATACCATTTAAATCCGTTTAATTTATATTTTTTCAATTTAAATGGTGATGTATTTTAATTATTAATATCAGTATAAAACTAGGTTCTATTTGTTATTTATGTAAAGTGTTACTTACTTAAATAAGAACGACGTTTTGCTCTATCGAAAATACTTTTTATAAAGTTTCAATATACTATATTTTTATATAGATTTTATCTTACAAAAAATCAATCTATTATATCTTTAATGGATTTTATTATGGCATTAACTCCAATTTCTACTTTACTGCGGGCACAACCTACATTTAATCTTAAAAAACCTAGTCCGGCATCTCCATAGGTGGATCCAGGCATAATGGCAACTTTTTCTTTAAAGATAAGTTGATGTTGTAATTTCTCATCATTTAAATGAAACGATCTTAAATCAATCCAAGCTAAATAAGTTGAATCAGGAGGAGTACAATTTAATTGAGGAAACGCTTTATTTAATTCATCAGCAACAAAATTTAAATTAGCTTGCAAATAACTTTTTAACTGAGAAAGCCAAGGTAAACCCTCCTGATAGGCAGCAATTGTTGCAACTAATGACAAAACAGCGGGTGATGAGAGTCCATCACAAGATTTAAGCTGTTGTAGATAATCATTTCTAGTCTCTTCACTTTGGATGATACCGTAAGCACCGGTTAAAGCAGGAATGTTGAAGCTTTTAGAAGCAGAAGAAACTATAGCCCAGTTATTTTTACCATATTGGCTCCATGGAATATGCTTGCCAACCCATACCATATCCATATGAATTTCATCACTAATGACTTTCACATTATATTTATCACATAAACTCGATATAACCTTTAACTCTTCGTGATTCCAGACCTTACCGGTAGGGTTATGAGGATTGCATAACAATAGTATTTTGACATCTTTTTTAGATAAGATTGTTTCAAGATAATTTAGGTCACATTCCCAATTATTATTTTGTTTAATTAAAGGACATGATTGTACTTTTCTTTTATTACCCAAAATGGTTTTATAAAAAGCATCATATGCCGGAGTATGCAATACGATACTATCCCCTTCGTCACTCCATAAAGAAATTAATTTTGATATTATATAAATAACTGATGGGCCATAGACAATCATTTCAGGATCAATTAAGGTATCAAATTGAGATGAAAACCAATATTTAATAGCACCTAGATATTCTTCATTCTTCCAACGACTATAACCTAAAACCCCATGTTCAATTCTTTTTTCCAGTGCTTTTTTGATACAAGGTGCTATTTTAAAATCCATATCTGAAATGGTAAAAGGTGTTAAATTAGCAACGCCAAAACGATCTTGAACATAATCCCACTGTGTACACCATGTCCCTAATCGATTAACAGGTTGGTCAAAATCAAAAATGTCGTTTGATAACGTCATGTCCATATTCCTTGCAAACAAAAGGGAGAGTATAAGTACTCTTCCTTTAGGGTATATAATTAATTATTCAAATGTTTTTGTAAATCATCTTTTACAACTTGAACTTGGGGGCCGATCACCACTTGTAAATTATGATCATTAAGTCTAACCACGCCAATAGCTTTGTTAGCTTTTAATTTAGCATCATCGACAAGATTAATATCTTTTACAGACAATCTTAATCTAGTAATGCAATTGTCCAAAGAGATGATATTATCCACACCTCCTAATGCTTCAAGAATTTCAATAGTGTTATAACCAGAATTAGTCGCTAAATTATTCTTAGCTTGAGGAGTGCTATCGGTATCAAATTCGTTATCACTTTCTCTGCCTGGAGTTTTTATATTGAATTTAAGTATGAAAAATCTAAAAATAAAGAAGTAAATAACAAACCAAAAAGCAGCAACAACGGGTACTAAATACCATTTAGTGGACGTACCATGTAAAATACCAAAGACCACAAGATCGATAATATTACCGTCAGTATTACCAATTGTTACACCGAGCAGAGACATTACCATAAAACCAAGTCCAGTTAAAACAGCATGAATAACATATAAAATTGGAGATACAAATAAGAACAAAAATTCTAATGGTTCAGTTATTCCACCAATAGTACAAGCCACAACACCTGAAATTAGCAATCCTTTTATTTTATGTCTATTTTCTGGCTTAGCGCAGACATACATAGCTAATGCCGCTCCAGGTAATCCCCCTAAGAATGATGGCATTTTACCTTGAGACAAAAATCGCGTTGCGCTCTCTGAGAATTCAGTCGTTGTAGGACAAGATAATTGTGCTTGGAATATGGTTAATGCACCACTAACTGTTTCATTACAGACTTCCATTGTGCCACCAGCATCAGTAAAACGCACCAAAGCAACTAAAATATGGTGTAATCCAAAAGGTAATAATAGTCGTTCGCCAGTACCAAAAATAAATGGACCAAAATCACCAGTACTATTGACAATATAACCTAATCCACTAATACCTTTGGCGAAAAATGGCCAAATTAAAGGCACTAATAATCCCAAAATACCGAAAGTAACAGTTGTAATAATTGGCACAAAACGATTACCACCAAAAAAAGCTAATGCATTTGGCAAACGAATTGCTCGGAATCGTTCATGTAATATATAAACCAAAATACCAACAAAAATAGCGCCTAAAATACCAGTATTAATTGATTGAATACCGAATATCGATTGAATATCATTAGCTCTTAAAACAGCTGGGTCAGTAGTCGGTAAAATACCAGAAATAGTCAAATAAAAGTTAATACTTAGGTTAAGTACGATGTAACCAACAAAACCAGAAAAAGCAGCAACGCCTTTATCTTCTCTAGCTAAGCCTAAAGGAATAGCGATTGCAAACATTACCGGAAGAAAGCTAAATGCAAAAGAACCAACTTTACTCATCCATGTGAAAATGGTAATACAAAAGGCATTATCTAAGAAAGGAAGTAAATCCCGCACATCCTGGCTAGCTAATGAACTCCCAATTCCAAGCATAATCCCACAAAATGAGAGCAAAGCTACAGGTAGCATAAATGTCTTACCTAAACTCTGAAAAAATTCCCAAGATGTTACTTTATTTGTTGTTTTATTTTCCATAATTTCATCCATTTTTATAAAAACACATTTAATTTAGCGCAATACTCTATTTTTTACCATAGATGAAATGAGGGAATTATCTCAATAATAATAATAAAATATAATGTATATGATAACTATATGAATAAAAATAACATTAATAGAATTTGACCAGATTAAGCAGCATGATTAGTTTGCCTATTTTTACCTAAAGTTTAATTTATAGCTGAATTTTGCCTATGCAAACAATAAATATGCTTACCGTGTTTATTGTTTGGCAATTTTAGATTATAAATTAACACTCGTTTAAGCGCTGATGGTCTTAATCAAAAACTTGCAACACTAGTTCGGCTAAAGTGAGCTGAATCTGCAAACCCCATATCATTAGCTAAAGTTGTTAATGTATGACACAACATTTATCATATAAATCGTATAAAGTACTAAACGAATTCGAGTATTCACTTATCCTATTTTCCTAAATTTATCTGTAAATGATTAATAAACAGCTAATCAATCAAATACGATAAAAATGGTTATTATTAGTTGATAAATAGAGTGGTTTATTGGGGGGAAAGGTGATCAGTTTTAACTACCTTACATTAATTAAAACGGCTTAATGTAAGGTGATGTCTAAAGATTACTCAGTAACAATAGTAAAACGTTGTTTAATATGTTTAGCATGTTCAGCTTCGTCGATCATAGCAATTGCATAATCGGAATAGCTAACGTGGCTTTTACCGTTACTATTGAATAAAACTTGCTCACCGCCAGAGGTATAATGACCGGTTCTTGGTCCATCAGCGATAAATTCAATGGCTGGACTTAAATAGGTCCATTGTACGTCATTGCATTTTTTCAATTGATCAAGGCCTTTAGCCATATTATTGGCTAGTGGTTTAAACTCGTCAGGGAATTGAGGTGTATCAACTAAACGAACTGTTTGTTCTGGATTTACGTACAAGCTTCCCGCTCCACCAACAACTAACAAGCGATTAGGTTTACCACTTAAAATATCAGTTAAATGTTTTAAGCTAGTTTGATGTTGTGGAAGGGTTTCGGGCGTCCACGCCGCGAACGCATCAATAATGACATCAAAAGGTTTCAAATCGTCATATGTAAGTTGAAAAAGATCTTTAACTAGCACGTTTGCTTTAGGATCAACTTTCGCATCAGCTTTACGTACAATGGCGGTAACATCATGTCCACGCGATAGCGCCTCTTTAACAATCAAACTACCTGATTTACCATTAGCACCAATAACTGCAATTTTCATTATCCACTCCTTTTTCTTATCTAAATAAAATATTTTAAATTTTGGTTAATGCTTAATTTACTGAGCATCTATGGCCAAAACAATGTCTTTAGATTAATATTCAAAGTTTCTATTGTAAAGTAGGTACTAAGTAGTAATATAGTATCAAATTTGTAACTATTGTTGAATTTAAAGGAATTATTTACATGTTAACCATTGACAACTTACCACCTTGCCCTGTTGAAACCACATTAATGCTAATGGGTGATAAATGGAAAGTACTCATTATCCGCGACTTACTGACCGGCACTAAACGTTTTGGCGAATTGAAAAAATCACTAAATGGCATATCACAAAAAGTGTTAACTCAACATTTAAGAGCAATGGAAAAAAGTGGTCTTATTCATCGTAAAGTCTATGCAGAGGTTCCCCCTAAAGTTGAATATACTCTTACCGAAGTCGGGCAAAGTTTAAAACAAGTACATGATGCGATGTTAGATTGGGGACAAGCGTATAAATCAAAAAATAGTCAGCAATAATAATTACAAATCAACCATAAAGACATACCTAAAAACGCACAATTAAAACCAGAAAGAATGGTAAACCACTTACCATTCTTCAATCAAATACAGTTAGTTATCCACTTCCAGACAACCAAAATAAAATTCACCGGTTTTAGCGTCTTGATCACGACCAATAAGAATAGTTTTTGGATAAGGATTATCAGTAGTCACAGGGGCTGTATATTTATAATATTGATTGATATTGCCCCAAGAAAGCGTTTGTTTCAATTCATCAGGAATTGGCTTTGCCCCAATCGATTGAGCAAAATTATTCATATCCCCTCTAGCGACAGCAAAAAAATAAGACCCACTATCACCAAGATAACGCACAACAGATACTGTAACATTATCAATGTTAAGCGGTGTGGCAAAATGAAATTCCTGATTAATCAGCCCGTCTTCTTCCAAATTTTTAACTTTAATACTGTGTTCACCAAGTCGCGCTACCGTTTTGGCATCGCGCGCATCAAAAGCTTCAGTTTGGCAGAATAAAGCAGCTTTAAATTCATCTTCAACGGTGGCTGCTTTTGGGTTAGCCAATGCCAAACCTTGTAAGCCCAACATAAGCGCTATACCACCGAAAATCTTATAGCGTGTTTTCATATGTTCCTTATAAAATAACGATTAAAATTCTTTAATATTTAATTAAATTTATTTAACAACTAAATAACATATTGCTGGCTTTTGATAAAAGTATTTTTTGTAAAAACATTAACGTTTTTCATCAACAGTATTATGGCTTTTTTTGCATCAAAAGATACTATTTTTTGCTCAAAAGAAAAGTGAGTCATGCAATATGAATATCGCAATTTCCCTTAAACTATATTACTATGATTTAACTGATTTTTATTCACTGAACTAACTATGCGCGAGTCTTCCAATAACTTAACCATTAAAGATATTGCCAAACTTTGTGGGGTAAGTAAATCCACTGTTTCTAGAGTGATTAATCACGATCCTATGGTGAAAGAAGTGACGCGTAATAAAGTCATGGCGATAATTGAGCAGTATCAATTTACCCCATCTAAATCAGCCAGGGCAATGCGTGGTTATGGTAATAAAGTGATCGGCATTATTGTAACTCGCCTTGATTCGATGTCTGAAAATCAAGCGGTGCGCTCAATGTTACCTATTTTTTACCAACGTGGTTACGATCCTATCATCATGGAAAGCCAATTTAAGGTTGATAAGGTGCAAGAACACCTAGCAATGTTAAATGAGAAGCAAGCGGATGCGGTGGTGATATTTGCTTTTACCGGACTTGATAAATCTTTATTATCTGACTGGAAAAATAGGTGTGTGATATTGGCAAGATCATTTTCCGAATATACTTGCGTTTGTTATGATGATGTTGGGGCGGTAACAAATTTATTTAACTATCTACACCAAAATAAAAAACATCAAAATATTGCTTATATTGGTGTAGGTAAGCAAGATCAAACAACTGGCGCACTGCGATATCAAGCTTATCAAGATTGTTGCTTAGCACATCACACCATACCTAATGCCTACTTAGGCAAATTAAGTTACCGTTCTGGCTATAACCTTGCTGAATCAGTTTTAAAGCATTCACCTTCGGCTATCATTTGTGCCACCGATGCTATCGCATTAGGACTGAATAAATATTTAAGTGAAAAAAAACTCAATCATATCGTTGTGGCTAGCGTTGGTCATAGCGAACTGCTTACTTTTCTGTTTCCACAAACTGTCGTTATAGAACTAGGCTTTGATAAGGCAGGTATTTATGCTGCTCGAGAGTTACTTAATATGTTACAAGGTAAAATTACCGGTAGAACTATTACGGTTCCTTGCCAATTAACGAATCAATAATTAATCAAATTCGAATTATACACTAAAAATTGTGAATTGAATCACAATTTGGGAACGTTCCCATTTATTATTTATTGAATTCAATTTATGCTAATTACCTATATAAAATAGCCAAATTATTGATGTAATAAAACAGCGAAAGTACTAATTGAAAGGAGACTTGCGATGGCTAAAGATTCGAAAATATCAACAGAATCGATCATGCAATTAATTGAATTTGTTGGCGGCAAACAAAATATTGCGAGTGTTAGCCACTGTTTGACTCGATTAAGGTTTGCTTTGGTTGATCCTAAAACCGCCAATATCCAAGCTATCGAAGCGTTACCTTTTGTCAAAGGATGCTTTAATAATGCTGGGCAATTTCAAGTGATTATTGGCACAAATGTGGATGATTATTACAAAGTATTAACGCAGCAGTTAAATTTAACTGAAGCAACAAAAGAACAAACAAAAGCTGCATCTAAACAAAATATGTCTTTTTTTGAAAGATTAATTTCGAACTTAGCTGAAATTTTTGTACCCTTGCTGCCTGCTTTGATTGCAGGTGGTTTGTTATTAGGATTACGCAACATTATTGGTGATATGCCCACCATAGATGATAAGCCATTAATTGAAACTTATCATTGGTTAGCACCTATTTACAATATACTTTGGCTACCTTGTGAAGCAATTTTCCATTTTCTACCGGTGGCGATTTGCTGGTCAACGGTGAAAAAAATGGGTGGGTCGCCTGTGTTAGGGATTGTTCTAGGCATAACATTGGTTTCACCACAATTGATGAATGCTTACGATCTTGGCAGTAAAATACCTGAAGTGTGGGATTTTGGCTGGTTCACTATCCAAAAAGTCGGCTATCAAGCACAAGTGATTCCATCGATTTTTGCCGGTTTAGCACTAGGATGGATCGAAACGCGATTACGTAAAATTATCCCTGATTATCTTACTTTAGTGATTGTTCCGATTGTATCACTACTACTTGCTGTTTTTTTAGCGCATTTTTTATTAGGTCCTTTAGGGCGAATGTTAGGTAATGGTATTGCCTATGGAGTTAGATATTTGATGACTGGCGACTATGCCTTTATCGGATCTGCTATTTTTGGCTTCTTATACTCACCATTGGTGATCACAGGTATTCACCATACAACATTAGCCATTGATATGCAGATGACCCAAAATATGGGGGGTACTCCAATTTGGCCTATTATTGCCTTATCCAATATTGCTCAAGCCTCCGCGGTTGTTGGTATTATTTTAGTCAGTAAAAAACATAACGAACGTGAAGTGTCGGTTCCGGCTGCCATATCAGCTTATCTGGGCGTGACTGAACCAGCTATGTACGGGATCAATTTACGTTATAAATTCCCAATGTTATGTGCCATGATCGGTGCTGCTTTTGCTGGCTTAGTTTGTGGTCTATTTGGTGTGTTATCTAATGGTATTGGTGTCGGCGGATTACCAGGCATCTTATCGATTAAACCGATTTATTGGGGAATTTATGCCTTAGCTATGTTGGTGGCTATAGTTGTGCCAATTGTTTTAACAGCAGTTGTTTATAAAATAAAATTGAAAAAAGGCACCTTAGATATTCGCTAAGCACGATTTAATAACCGTTAACCATTCGATTATTGAATGGTTAATTCATGTCAGATTAAAAAAAAGAGCAAACAATGAATACGAATGAAATCCCTTGGTGGCAAAATGGTACTATTTATCAAATCTATCCCAAAAGTTTTCAAGCCAGTGGTACTGGTTCAACGGGGGATTTATTAGGCATTATCAGCCGATTGGATTATCTTAAAAATTTGGGCATTAGTGCGATTTGGTTAACGCCAATTTATCCCTCTCCGCAAGTTGATAATGGTTATGATGTATCGGATTATTATGATATTGATTCGGCTTATGGCACGATGGACGACTTTGAATTATTGGTTAAGCTGGCGCATGAACGTGATATCCGTATTATGATGGATATGGTATTTAACCACACTTCAACAGAGCATCCATGGTTTAAATCGGCCTTAGATAAAACCAGCCCATTTCGATCGTTTTATATTTGGAAAGATGCCAAAGCTGACGGATCAGAACCCAACAATTGGCGATCAAAATTTGGCGGCAAAGCCTGGCAGTGGCATGAGCAATCAGGACAATACTATTTACACCTGTTTGCAAAGCAGCAAGCCGATCTCAATTGGGAAAATCCAACCGTCCGCCAAGAGATTAAAAACGTCTGTCAATTTTGGGCGGATAAAGGCGTCGATGCATTAAGGCTGGATGTGATTAATTTGGTCTCTAAACAGCAAGACTTTCTGGATGACGTGAATGGTGACGGGCGAAAATATTATACGGACGGCCCGAAAATACACGAATTTTTACAAGAGTTAAGCCGAGATGTTTTTCAACCTAATGACTTAAAAACAGTGGGTGAAATGTCATCCACTACGCTTGAAAACTGTCAAAAATATGCCGGTTTGGATGGCAAAGAGTTGACAATGACCTTTAATTTTCATCATTTAAAGATTGATTATCCTAATGGCTATAAATGGGCACTTGCTAAACCCGATTTAGTGGAATTAAAAAAGATTATGGGCTATTGGCAAACAGGTATGCAGGGTAAAGCTTGGAATGCGATTTTCTGGTGTAATCACGATCAGCCACGTATTGTGTCACGCTTAGGTAATGAAGCCCAATATCATACTGAATCAGCCAAAATGCTCGCGATGATTCTTTATGGACTACAAGGCACGCCGTACCTTTATCAAGGTGAAGAGATCGGGATGACAAACCCTCATTTTACTCATATTTCGCAATATAAAGATGTAGAAAGTCTTAACATCTATCAAGAAAAAATTGCCGAAGGTGTGTCAGAGTCTGATATGTTAGCGATTCTTGCCAGTAAATCACGGGACAATAGCCGAACACCAATGCAATGGGATAACACCGCCAACGCTGGATTTAGCCAAGGTAAACCTTGGATTGACGTGGCAAACAATTATCCGAAAATCAATGTTAAGGCTGCACTTAACGATCCTAATTCCATTTTTTATTGCTATCAAACCTTAATCAAATTACGTAAAGAGTACCCAATTTTTATTTTCGGTGACTATCAAGATCTAACGCCTGATAATGCTGATTGTTGGTGTTATGCCAGACATTGGAACAATCAAACATTAGTTGTAATAGCCAATCTGACCGAAAATGCGGTTACATGGCAATTACCTAAAGCATTAAAAAATCGTCATTGGCAAAAATTATTGAGTAATTACCAAAATGAAACAACGTTAGAATCGGAATTAACATTGCAACCTTACGAAGCGATGTATTTTCTATTGAACGAAGATTAATAATTTTAATTATTGGCTTTTAATAAAAGCCAGTAACAGCGTAATCAATAAAGATTACGCTGTTTAATCACATCATACCGACTAATATTGATACAATGACTCTCGCATGTTAACCAGAATCTGTAATACTTTAGCTGAATCAGGTTGTTCAGGTAGTGATGATGTTAGCGATGCGGTTTCAATGTCAACAAGTAATGATTCGGCCATATTTATAATCTCATCATAGCTTAATTGACCATTTTTAATGGCGAGCAGTTCATCACGATTAGCGCATTTATTGGTAATGGTGCCTCTGGTCATTATTTCGTGAGCAACTTGTAATAAGCGAATGGTATGCATCATATTTTTAGCATCAAAATCATTACCATTTTCAATATTGCTACGATAACGCTGCTCATTTCGTTCGGCAACCCATTGCCAGTAAGCCTTATAATCACGACAATGCGATGAAAAACCATCACGATTAAAACTTAAGTAAGCATTTACTGGGGTGCCTTCTTTCACCGACGACAAGCACAGTTCAGTCGAATCATCATGCTGAATAATGCCATGATAACCGCAATCTCCCGATGCATCATAAAAAAGTGCATATAAATCTCGACTATGTGGCACATTCACCAAACCACATAAGTGTTGTTCAAGATGCTTTTCATTTAACCAATTGGTGAGAGGATAAGCATGCTGACCTTGAATGATATAACAAAAATCAAGGACTGTTTTACGTTTCACCTCAACGGGATTATTAATTTTTTTATTCAATCCTTTGGCTTTTTTAATTTGTGACATGGCATAGTGCGCAAAGGTTTGTTTAGTTTGTTGGGATAAAAATAGATCAAGGGTAAATTGCTGCATGATTGGATGCTGATATAAAATACAGTCCGGTGCAGAAGCCAATACTTCTAAAATATTCGGATTATTTTTTAGCAATAACTCAACAAAACGTCCTAATTCATAATAGACAATATCATTGGTTTCATTACTAATTTGCGGAATATACTCGAGCCCATAAAACTTATCTTTAGGTAGATAAAATACCCCTTTGATATCTGTATCTGATGTTTCAGTGGCTAATCCGAACGAACGACTACCACTAATCACTTCAAACAAAATAAGGTTTTGCGCTTTTAAATCATCAATTGTCATTAAGCCTCCCTCAACGCTATTTTAAAGTCATTAATGTTTGCCTAAAAAATTGATCTAATTTATCTGCATTAAAATGTTGTTCGCAGATAGATTGAACTTGTTCAGAGATATCAATCATTGTTTGTTCAATAAACAATAAGATTTCTGGCGCAATGGTAATTGGCGCTGATTCCACCATGGTTGCTTTTAATGTAATAATATCATTAATTTGCTGGCGTAAACTATCCGGTAACAGCGTTAATAACGGGATGATTGACATGGGTGCAATTTGCCGTTTTTCTAGGCACCATTTAGCACACAATAGTGGTCTTAGCACATAAAACAGTTTTTTTATGCCAATCTGCTGCCCATCACGGTTTTGTAATGCACTTTTGGCAATACCTAAATAGTGATAAATATTACCACGGGCATTAAAAAAGTGGGCACACAGTTGCCACAGTTGGCTCGCAATGGCTTCATTTTGTTGATAAATAATTGGAGATTGTAGCCATTCAAAAGGTGTTGTATTGGACTTACGTATCAACTGCAAGGTTTTTTTCAAATCCCAACCCTGTAAGTCCAATTCATCATCTACAGGAAAAGTTAAGTGTGATGATGGATCGTCAATAGCCAAATATTTATCAAACGGGTGGATATAAATAAAACGCACATCATAATCACTATTTGGCGAGGGAAATCCCCACGCTCGACTACCCGACTCACAAGCATACAGAATATGGATATGATAGTGTTGTTCTAGTTCAGTAATTTTTTGTTTTATTCGCTGTTCCATTGCAACTATCCCACTGTTGTTATTTTCATCGTTTAATTTATATCTAAATTTTGCTTATGCAAACAATAAATATGTTTACCATGTTTATTGTTTGGCAATTTTTGCTTATAAATTAACGCTCGTTTAAGCTCTGAGGGCCTTAAGCCAAAACTTGCAACACAAGTTCGGCTAAAGTGAGCTGAATCGGCAAAGCCCATATCATTAGCTAAAGTTGTTAATGTTGCCGATGTGTCAAGCGTGTTAATAACATCACGCAATCTTTTCCATAACAGATAGCCTCGGAAATTAATACCTAGATTTTCTCGAAATAAATGTAAAAAACGACTTTCGGATAAATAAATTTTATCAGCAATGTCTTTTGAGGATATCTGTTTTACCGGCAATAACGAAATTATTGAAATTGCTTTAACTATGCGACTATCTTGCCGACAAAGACAACTGGTATTAGGGCGATATAATAGATTAACAATATGCCGGATATCGAATACCTGTTTATTTTCAATAGTATGTATAAAATATTGTGCCAGTGTTGAAGCTTCTTCACGCGATAAACGATAAATAGGATCGTTTTCAGTAAAATGTGACAACAAATGAAAATAAGGCGCGTCGGGTTCGAGTAAAAAATTGATAGCGCAAGTTGTATTTAATTTATGTGGCAGATTTGAACGAATAATAAAACCAAATTCACGATACTTTTTATCTTCTGTTTCTAAACTTAAAAAAATATCGTGCAGTGATATCGTTAATTGTAAACAAGGATGACGATGAAATTCGGTATTAACGTTATGGAGAAAGTACAAAGTTGCTGACTCTTGTTCATCTAATTTAATCACCGAATCAATATGCAAAATGCGCTCTCCTGCTTATTTTATATCTGAATAATATACCACTGATTGATACTTTACTCCTGTCATAAAAATCACGTTGATTTAATTAGCCAAGTATCAATTAACCTTCACCGAAGATTTTGCTAACCATACTATACTAATCAAACCTAAAAATATCATACCATATAGCCAAAATATTTCATTAATGCCAATTAATAATCCTTGATTGGTAATCTGTTGTGCCAACATAGCTGATACTTGCATATTAGATAGGTCTTGTTGATTGAATTGTTGATAAGTGTAATTTAATGCTTGGGTATTTATATCAGTCAATTGACTGTGATGAATTACTTCACGACGCTCCCATAAAGTAGCGGTTAACGAGGTACCAACTGATGTCGACAACGTTCTAAAAAAGTTAAAGATACTGCCGGCAATTGCTAATTTATGAATAGGAATATCAGATAAAATAATAATATTTAAGGGCATAATAAAACATGCTATCGCAAAGCCTTGATAAAACTGCGGCCATGCTGCATCAGCAAAGGTCATGTTTGATTCAAATGTATATGCTCGCCAAAAAAAACAGAGAGCAAACACAATAAAGCTAAACGTCACCACTTTACGCATATCGACATTTGAAGCAAATCGGCCAATTATTGGTGCAAGAAAAATAGGAACCAAACCAATTGGCGCCAACACTAAACCGGCGTAAGTTGCAGTATAACCAAACACACGTTGTAATAATTGTGGTTGAATAACCAGCGTGCCAATATGGAGTAAAAATGCCAAACTGATACAAATTGTGCCAATGGTAAAATTTCGGGATTTAAAAACGGATAAATCAATAATTGGATAATCTGTTGTTTGTTCCCAAACAATAAAATAACTAATAAAAACAACAGCTAATACAGAAAGAATAATAATCTGATTAGAATTAAACCAATCAAGCTCTTTTCCTCTATCTAATACCAGTTGTAAACACCCCACGCCAGCTATAAATAAAACTAATCCAATTCTATCAATGGGTAGTTTGCTGGTAGCCGTTTCACGATCTTTTAATAAAAGGTGAACACCAAACCAAATGATGATCCCGAAAGGAATATTGATTAAAAAGATCCATCCCCAAAAATAATTATCACTAATCCAACCACCTAAAATAGGACCACAGATTGGCGCAATAATAATTGTCATTGACCATATGGCTAATGACATATTTTTTTTGGCCGGCGGGCAATACGCTAATAGTAAGCTTTGTGATAAAGGGATGATTGGTCCAGAAACCATACCTTGCAATAATCTTGAAAAAATCAGCATGGCTAAACTATTTGAAATACCACAAAGCCAAGAGGTGACTACGAAAAATAAGATAGAATAAGTAAATAATTTCACTTCACCAAAACGCTGAGCTAACCATCCCGTTAAGGGGATCGAAATAGCATTAGCAACAGCAAAAGAGGTGATAACCCACGTTCCTTGCGAATTTGAAGCACCAAGATTACCCGTAATGGTTGATAACGCCACATTAGTAATTGTTAAATCCAAAATCTGTAAAAACGCGATTACCGCTAATAAAATAATTAGTAAGATAAATCTGATGCCAGTTAAAGGCAATGAGGACGCTTTACTTTGATTCATTGAATAATCTGCGTAGCGTAGAAATTGGTTTTTACAATATCCTCAACGAGTTGCTCAAATTCACTTTCATCAAAAGAAAGTGAATCCGTTTGATATTTTATCGTCTTCGCTGGAATATCGGTTAAAAGCTTACCTGACGTATCATGTGTATCCACATTAACATTCATTGATAAGCCTATACGTAATGGAAATTGTTTAAGTTGCGCTTTGTCTAATTCAATCCGTACCGGTAACCGTTGAATCACTTTGATCCAATTTCCTGTCGCATTTTGTGCAGGTAGCAAAGAAAAAGCACCGCCAGTACCCATCGCAATACCACTTATCTTTCCTTTATACTCAACTTTTTCACCATAGTAATCACTTTCTAAGGTAACTGGCTGACCAATACGAATATCGTTTAACTGTACCTCTTTAAAATTTGCTTCTACCCATACTTGATCCAACGGAACAATAACCATTAAACGCTCACCTTTAGTCACTTGTGTACCAACTTGGACACTTCGCCTTGCGACATATCCCGTTACCGGTGCGGTGATTTTGGTTCGCTTTAAGTTAAGCCAAGCTTGTTTTAATTTAAAAATTGCTTGCTGAACACTTGGTTGTTCTAATAATGGCGTTTTCATTAGTAGCGCATTATTAATGGCTAATTCATGCTTAGATATATTTAAATCATTAATAGCAAAATCGACATCTTGCCTTGCATGAATAATCTCTTCTTTTGAAATGACCTTTCGTGACCAAAGATTCTCCCGGCGTTCAAGATCTTGCTTAAGTTTGTCTAACGTGACTTGTTTTAACTGAATGCTGGCTGAAAGTTTTTCATTTGTGATCTGAATTTGATGCAACTCTCTAATCGCTTTGATTAACGCATTTTTGGCATAACCAAATTCATTTTCTGCATCAACTGCATCGATCGTTGCTATCACATCTTTTTGTTGAATAAAATCGTTATTATCGACATTAATCTCTACTATTCCACCATTTACTTGCGCATCAACCGGGACCTGATTACCTATAACATAAGCATTATCAGTTGATTGATTAAATCGACTAAACATAAACCAATAAACGCCATAAGCCAAAGCCAAAAAAAGAAATAATAGCGTTAATATAATCAGCTTCTTTTTACGTTTAATTGGGGGCGGTGGCGAATCTATCTCTTTATCCATACTTTTGTCCGTAGAACTACCTTGAGATTGATTAAAAAAAAATTTATAAGTAGTATTCAAAAGAAAAATGATTTTGTCTTGAATAAAGTAGCTAACTTGCTTTTAATTGAAGTGATGGAAAAATTGAAAACAACAAAAGGACAAACTAGTGAAAACAATTAACATGATGATTATATTTACATTTAATGTTATTGGAGCATTTATAAGTTACCAATGGTGTTATTCCTTAATTATAAAAAAACATCATCGTTTTCCACCAGAATTATATTATTTAATATTTTATGGTTTGTGTTATTTGTGTTTTTTTATTATTTCAATTTATCTTCTAAATAAAATAAAACGACCTATAGGATTAGTAATTTATGGCGTACTTATTGGAGTACTGATTAGCTTTATATTAGCGGTTCTCTATATATTAATCATGAGTGGTGGTTATGATAAATTATTGTTTAGTATTGAGTTTATTATGGGTGTTTTGTGCGTAACATCACTTTTCACCCTCAATTTTATAATCTATCCGGCAATTTTATTATACTGTCATTATTCGATTATTGCGATACAAAAACTAAAGAGTAAGCTTGCATTGAAGCAATAATCAATTGCAAGAACTAGCCAAAAAATTGCCCAACTATTTTATACTGTTAAACTTATTAAATTGGATGATTGATATTGAATTATATGCTGTTATTTTAGGCGTTTTATAATAAAAATTAGGAGAATTATAATCCAATCTAAATGCTAAATGTATTTTATTGCAGTTTACGATGACCCTATCAGGTAAACATAAAATATGCCAGCACAGGTATAACAAAGATTAATTAACTTCTGCTAAGCCTAAGAAAAATATGCTATATTATTTTTTAACTGATTTTACAAGGCGATAAGATGGATATAAAACTCACCAAGCATGACAAACGCTATATTGAAGGCACGGACGATGTGTACAGCATTATGCAGCGTGTGTTATTGCGTGATAACCAAATCGACCAAGAGAAAGAACATCTTTGGATGATTGGCATGAATCAAGCTGGTTATATTCTTTACATTGAACTGATTGCGCTTGGCAGTTATAAATCGGTCGATGTTGAACCGATGAATGTATTTCGTGTTGCGGTAATGAAAAACGCCTCACGCGTGATATTAGTACATAATCACCCGTCAGGATCGCTGACGCCGTCGGATGCCGATAAAGATATCACCGATCGCCTCATTCAAGTTGGCCGCATTTTAAATATCGACCTAATCGACCACCTAATTATCACCCCAAAAACCTATATCAGCTTCCGCAGTATTAAGCTTATGGACGAATTAGAACAAAGCCTAAAATACGTACCGACTTATCAAGTGGTTGAACGCATCCGTAAAGAAGAAAAGTTAATTGCTAAAGAGAAGTTGGCGGTTGCCAATAGCAAAGTTAAAACGGCAGAGGAAAAGGCGAAGATAGCAAAATTGGCGGAGAAAAAAGAAAGAGAACTAAAGGAACGATTAGTTCAAGCCTTAGCCAAAAAAGAAGTCTCTGTTGAACAAATAGCTATCATTATGGAAATTGATGTAAAAGATGTGCAGAAGATACTCAAAAAGAAAACAGCTAAAATTAAAGAATAAAATTTGATAAGGGTAGATAAAGTAATGTCATCAATCTATGTGCCAATTTTGATTGCCAGCTTAAAACCATTTAGGCTTATAGCCCGCTCTAGCAGTGATAAATGGGAAGCAACCTTAGAACAAATAAATAATGGCGAGTATAATTATATAAAACTTCATCGTGCTAGTCGGGCTTTTAATGCACACCTTTCAAACAAAATGGCTGCAATATTTGGTTTTGATGGAAGTTTAATCCTTCCACTCATGGCTAATTATCAAAATGATAATTTGGTTATAGATGAAGTAAATAGAATTTTAGCATCAATATTTTTAGGGGGCATTTATATTGAAGCAATTACTCCTTTTGAGATATCAAAAGGTCATATGAATGAATTAGGTTATTACCGTTATACCCAAACTTATAGCCAACTTTCTGAGTTTCATCAAGCTATTGGAGAGGGTGATGCAGGAGGATTAGGAGCAATAAAGTTATTTAAGCCTGAAATAATTATGGTAGATTCATTAATTTCGGCCTATAACTATGGGCATAAGGTTCTATCAAAGCTAACAAATTTATCTCCTTTCCTTTTTATTGGCGCATTTACTTATTATAAAAATCATCAACTAAGAGAATCCTTAGCTAACTCATGGATAACGATTGAACAATTAATTGAATTTTTATGGGACAAACTGATTCTTAATGATTCAAAAACAATTAATATTCCTAAAAGAAGAAAGTTTTTAGAGTCCCAACAATGGAATGCGTCTCATAAAATTGAAATATTTTTCCAACAAAACTTAATCACTGATAAGTTATATTCTTTGCTAAATGAAGCTAGAGCGGCTAGGAATAATTTTATTCATAAAGGAACGACTCCTTCATATAATAGTACAAATGCTAGTTTATTAGCTCTAATATCGCTTATTGAATTAGCTTCGAAATTTAATCAAGTTAATTTTGATCATACGAAGCTTGAAAGTTATCTATCTAATCACATTGAATCATGCATTCCTCAAACAAATATTTCACAAAATAGCATACATGAAAATGATGTAATTTGTTGGGGTGAGATCACGAAAATCCCAGGAGATGCAGGCTGGGAAGGCGAATATGAAAGTTTCCCTGACATTCAGTTAAAACCGTTAAAAACTGATAATTAATTTATTTTAGAAATTTTAGTTAACGTAAACCATTTTTCAAACATTCGCCCTTACGCCCCACGCGCAGTGGAACGGGGAGCCGGAGGGGTTGGTTTGAACCCCTCGGTCGCCTGAACACCTGAACTTCAATATTGCACGGCAGTTTTCAAGGCGAAACCCATTGCACTAACCTAAAGGAAAATCTGCAAATATCTTATCGAAGAAAATTATGGTAATTAGTAAGTTTGGTAATTTAATATTGATAGTAGTAAAGATTAAATAAAAATCGAGGATTGCTCCTCGATAATTTTTACCTCTTCACACACCACTTTCCTTAATTGATGCATTATCTCGACCAATTCATTTTGTGCAGCCATAACGGCATTAATATCTTTGTATGCCATTGGGATTTCATTAATCACATTAGTATCTTTTCGACATTCGACATGTGCCGTTGCTTTGATTTGGTCTTCAATGGTAAATCTGTTTTTCATCACTGTTGGGCTTATCACTTACTACACAATGTGAACAAGAGCAGAAACTATCTGCTTTGACAAGTCATTGTTAAATATAGCTTTTTGTTGTTTCGAGAACCAAAAAACAGAAGAGTAATCATGCCGACAGGCTCAAAAAGTATTTGGCAAAGTTTGGGCTGAGTTGGGATGAGATTCAACAGCCCCTAGAGCAAATTAGAGACCATGCATTAAAGACCAAATAATTGCTTTACCATGTGTTGATTGTATTTATCCTGACCACGCCAATAAGTGGCATATACCCAATCGTGTTTTCCCCTTGTTGGGCGCTCATAAGAAGCGGGTTGTAAAATCCCCACACAAGCCAATATTTCAATAACTGTGTTACGTTCATCTTGATTGGATTTAAAGTTAGGTACATCTGTCAGTTTATCACTCAGTAAACTCGGATAGTCATCTTGCTGACAAGATGCAATAATGGCTAATATCCCTTTTAAAATAGCTATATCATCTTTGGTCGGTTCAGAGATTGCCTGTTTAGTGAATTGCATGAGATCAAAGTAGGTATAAAGTAAATCACCATGACGCACTCCTCCCCACTTTATTCGTTCAAAGTTTAAGATATTTAAATCTGCTTCGACGTAGTTTTCATTACCTATCATGCCATATTTGAGATCACGGCAGACCTGACACGTATGGGATGAATGACTCATTTGGCCATCTTGATAAGATTGACCAGACACGACAGGCGTATATTGATGCGCTGTCATTAATTTGGCGATAAAGTATGATGCAATACCTGAGCGCCAATCAAGTCGCCGCGTTGATAAGCTGCTCAAAAAGGCCTTGGCAACGTGTTCAAGTGTGATTGTGGAGACGATGTTTATGATTTTATTGACACAATCATCGTGTGATATGGTAATGGGATCAAACATTAATCCTTTTTCTTTCGCATACGCGAAGTCGCTAGGCTCTGTTTTTATCTCTTTTTTGTCTTTCCAGCCATTTTTCCAATAGGTTTGAAACAAAATCTTTTTTGCTTTTTTGTCCATTTAATCACCGTATTTGTCTATTTTACTTTGAATTAGAACGAGTGAGCCCCCACTAGCCATTGAATTTAACCCATTGCGATAAATGATCAGATTCAGCAGTGATGTGATGTTTTTCTTTTACTGCAATTAGCTTCGAATCGTCATTAAAAGTCACGTGCTAATCTTTAGCAAGCAAATAGTGTGTTAACACTTGCCCAAGCCCAAAGCCAAGTTTCGGAAGCATAGGAAAACGTTCCCAATATTTGGATTGAAAAATACAAATCATCACCCAAAATGATCGGCTGTTTTGCATATCGATCTGTCAGGGTTGACCATCAATTACACCTTTCAGATTTAAATAGACTTCATCAATTTATCGGTGAGTTTGCTATTTTAAAGCAAATGAGCGAGTCATAAAAATAAATTTATCAGACTTACTATATCAATTTTATCCTTTACAAATAAATAATCAGCGTATAGAATACGCCCGCTTTCCTGAATAGTGCTGCTGCAGGAAAACAGTAATTATCTTCTCAATTTGAGGAGACGCTTTTTTATTGTTTTCTAGGTGGCTATTATGTCTACATTTTCCCGTTTACAAAAACGTTTGTCCCGTCTTGGGATTGAAAGTCATTTTAATAATGATATTTATACTTTAAATAAAGAAAATACATCTGTTCAGATTTTGTTACCGAGTTCTTTACCCTTAGAGCAAAAAGCGGTAGAACAGCTTCTGAACTTTGCATCAGTGACCGTTCCTAATAGCTTAGGAAAAGTTTGCATGGCTCGTGCTACACCTGATTTTCATCCAGGTGCGGTTGCGCCTGTTGGTAGTATTGTTGCAACTACTCAGGATTTAATTATCCCGGCAGCAATTGGTACCGATATTAATTGCGGTATGCGGCTTTTTACCACGGGTTTAAGCTTTGATCAGGTGTGTGAACAAAAATCGACAATTATTGCACAATTAAAACGTGTATTATTGCAAGATGAACGCGATGTACCTGTTACACCGCAATCTTTTCAAGCATTATTCGATCAAGGTCTTGCAGCATGGTTATCAGCGTTACCGCAGCAAGGTTTGTGGAATTCAGTTAATTATGAACGATTATACGCGGAGCTTAATAAAATATCGGGTCATCATTTAATTAAGGCAGATAGTCAGTATGCGCCTGAAGCCTTTTTTGAAAAGCGCGATATTATCCGCCCTGCGAGTTTAGGTACAGTCGGATCTGGCAACCATTTTGTCGAGTTACAAATTGTTGATGATATTATCGATCGGCATTTAGCTTATCAATTAGGTCTTGAAAAAAATAGTGTCGTCGTCATGATTCACACCGGATCGCGTGATGTCGGTTTTTACATTGGTCAGCGTTGGCAAGATAGAGCAAAAGCTTTATGGCCGACTAATGAAAAGCAACCAAAATCAGGATTGTTTGGTTTAACAGATAGTCACGCACAAGCCTATTTACAAGCTATGGGCGTTGCTGCGCGTTATGCTTGGATTAATCGAATTGTGATTACCGAATTGATACGTAAATCACTTGCAACTATTTTTCATCAAGATAATAGTCAACTTGTGGTCGACATTTCGCACAATATCATTTTGCCTGAACATGAGATGAATATTCATCGTAAAGGAGCAACGCCTGCTTATGCTGGTCAGATAGCTTTAATCCCTGGCTCAATGGGTGATCACTCTTATGTGGCAGTGGGTAAAGGTAATGCTGATTGGTTATGGTCTTGTTCACATGGTGCAGGTCGAGCAGAAAGACGACAGGCTATGCGTAGCAAAAAAGTTGAATATGATAAGGTTAACTTGCCATGGCAATGTATTACCTTAAAAGAAGAACGGCTACGTGAAGAGGCGCCCACAGCCTATAAACCTATCACACCGGTGATTGACGCACAACAAAACGCCGGTTTGATTCAAACAGTGGTTAAACTTAAGCCGTGGATTACGTTTAAGGTGTAACTTTTATACAACAACCGCATTGACTTGGTTTGATGCGGTTTTAAAAAAACATTTTGTTTACACAAATTTCAGCTAAATCAGTAAAAACACTCACAACAACTTGTTTATAGCAAACAATACCAAGCCAATAGTTATTATTGCATCAATGTAAAAATTATTGAGGAGTCTATACTGTTATCCGGTTTAAGGCTTCCAATATTTAACGCTGGAAACCTTAACAAATTATATTATGTCGCAGGAAAAAAGATATTTTCCTGCGTTGATTAGCTTCATTTTCTAAATATAAATTTACTCGCCAAATATTATTAATATCCAGCGGCTAAACCGTCTCCTCGAGGATCGGTTGCCCCCATTAGTAGATGATGATTAGCATCGACAAGAATGGCGCCGGCATGCCCCATGGTATCGGTGTAATCATCAATCACTTGCACATCATGTCCACGTAATTTGAGGGAGTTAATTACATCGTTAGGTATGCGCCCTTCCACTTTAAGATTATTGGATGATGCACCCCATGTGCGTCCATGTAACCATCTCGGTGCATTAATGGCATCTTGTGGTGTCATGCCATAATCAACAATTCGTGTCACAATTGCCGCTTGCGTTTGTGGTTGTCCTTCTCCGCCCATGGTGCCATAAACCAGATAAGGTTTATTATCTTTTAAAAGCATGGCTGGATTTAATGTATGAAAGGTGCGTTTATTTGGCTCTAAACGATTAATATGGTTAGGATCTAACGAGAAAAAACTACCACGATTTTGCAATAAAACTCCTGTATCTTTAGCAACAATGCCAGAACCAAAATCATGATAAATACTTTGAATAATAGATACCGCATTTCCTTCTGCATCAACAACACCAAACCAAACGGTATCGCCTTTAGGATCTAATGGCTTTGTCTCTACACGTGCCTTTTGCATATCAATCTGTTTTGCTTGTTGCTGACCATGTTGGGTAGATAATAAGAGAGCAAGCGGAATCTCATTAAAATCAGGATCGGTAAGGTATTTATCTCGATCAGCAAATGCTTGTTTTGTTGCTTCAATAATTAAATGGTAATAATCTGCGCTACCTTCACCCAAGGATTTTATATCAAAATTATTGAGTATATTTAGAATCTCTAACGATGCCATACCTTGTGTATTGGGTGGTAGATTATAGGCGGTATATTGTCGATAATTAACATGGATCGGGGCTACCCATGTAGCACGATGCTTAGCAAAATCATCTAAAGTCAATACACCACCATGGCTTTGCAGATCGTTGACAATATTTTTGGCAATATCACCCTGATAAAATTCCTTAGCGCCCTTATTTGCAATAATTTTTAATGTGTTAGCTAAATCGGGTTGTTTAAGGATTTCGCCAATTTGGTAAGCTTGCCCATCGTCTTTTAAGAATACTTTTTTAAACTCCGAAAAACGCTGTAAATTCCGAAACTCTTTGTCTTTTGGATCAATATTAATCGTAGACCAATAATTTAGGCTAGGTGAAACCGAAAATCCATTTTCGGCATAATCAATTGCTGATGTAAATAACGTGTTCCATGGTAGTGCATTTTTCATATTTTTAGATGCATATTGGTACGCCTCATCCCAACCGGAAACCACCCCAGGAACGGTATTGGCTGCCAGATAACCTCGCGACGGAATTTTATGAAAACCTTGATTTTTATAATAATCTATCGTGGCCAAACTACCAGAACGACCACTAGCATTTAACCCTTTTAGTTCTTTAGTTTTAGCGTTGTAAATTAACCAAAAGTTATCGCCACCAATGGTATTCATTTGAGGATAAACAACAGCAAGCGTTGAGGCTACGGCAATCGCTGCATCAACCGCATTGCCTCCTTTGCGTAATATATCAATTCCAGCTTGAGTCGCTAAATAATTGGGGGACGTCACCATGACATTGGTCGTTATCGGGTTAAGACAACGGGAAGGGGTATCACAATACTTTCCTGTCTCTGATAACGGTATATCAGCAGCGGCAGATAATTGGCTAATAAGCAATAAACTTAATAATATTGGGTATCTTTTCCACATTTTAGATGTTCCTCAATTGTTAACAGTAACATTTTGAGGAATGCATTTTCTATGCCAAGAATAAACTATTTAAATTTTGCAGCTAAAATGATTATGACCAATGACAATAATACCGATCTGAATTGCCTTATAATGCTAGCGGTGTTCCGCGATACTCCAAATCCGGCTGTTTAATCCACTGCTGAGCATCAATAATCGCCAGCTCTCGGGCATTTTGTTGTTTGGTGATGTCGAGAACGTGATTGGCGGCATTCGCAGCGAGTTCAAAGGCGGTTAATTGGGATTGTCTATTCACTAAATGGGCAGTAAACAGACTACAAATTAAATCGCCCACGCCCAATGGACGGTGTGGAAAATCATATAATGGTCGAGCCAGATGATAGCTTTGTGATGGTGTGGCTAAAATCATTTCAAATAATTCCGTCGTTTTACCAGCATGTAGCAGATTTTTAACCAATATGGCTTGAATCGGCTTATTTTGCAGTGTTTTTATGGCGTTAAGCACATCGTTAAAGGTTTTAATTTCCAGATTCGATAATATCTGTAACTCTAATAAATTCGGCGTAATAAAGTCAGCTTGTTTAATCGCTTGCTTAGTAAAAAAATCAATAATGTTTTGTGGCAGTGAGCTACCTTTATTGATATCGCCCCCCATAACCGGATCGCAAACATAAATCGCATTAGGATTATAAAATTTAATCTTTTTTACAGCTTCAAGGATCTCTTCACCTTGTTCGGCAAGCCCAATATAGCCCGAAATAATGGCGTCAATGGATGACAATACGCCAATTTTTTCTAAACTATTAACGATTCGAGTGATTTGTTGAGCACCTAGCACAATCCCATCATAATGCGGATAAACTGTATTACTTGATAGTTGCACAGTATGAATCGGCATCACTTCGACGCCTTGTAATTGCATAGCCAATGTGGCAACTTTGTTACCGGCATAACCATAAACAACGTTAGATTGAATAGATAAAACGGTTTTCATATATTGACCTTATTATTCATCATAATAACGATATTTGCTTAACAAGTAGATACAGATAATGGATATCAGTGCTAAACCACAATAAAACAAGGCTAAGGGTAACCAAAAATTTTTGTAGGTATAAATAACATAACCACCTATCATCGGAATTAAGCTACCAAAAATAGCCGCACATCCTTGGTAACTCATTGACAGCCCAGTATAACGCATTCTGGCAGGGAAAATGCGACTTAAGTACCCTGCTATTACACCATAAAAGCCGCTGTAACAAATCACATTTAACGAAATCCCAATAATAAAACTGGTTTTTGTGCCTGAATTTATAATCGGGAATAACAAGAATACCGATGCCATTGCCAACATTGCTGTACAAATCAAAAAGCGAGTTGCCGAGAATTTTTCTGACCAATAAGAGATAAACGGTTGAGCAACAAAATGGACAATAGCAATCCAAAACAGTGCATCAACTATCACTGATTTCTCGACACCAAGTACCAAAGTAGTATAACCAATCATTAATGTATTGGAAAAGATACCGCTAAATGACAGCACATTAGCACCAATCGCTAATAGTAATAATGGCAATGCTTTTTTAAATACTTCAATAATCGGTGCTGACTCTTGCTTTAAGTCTGTTTGTTTTTTAGATGCTTCAACAAAAACCGGCGATTCGGTTAACGTCACTCTGGCAATAATACCAATAATTAACAAAATAGCACTGGCTAAAAAAGGAATACGCCAATAACCACTATCAATCAGTTCATTAACAGGTAAACGAATAATATAAGAAAAAACCAGTAATGCTAAAATATTGCCTGCTGGGCTTCCCCACTGAGCAAAAGATGAAAAGAAATTCTTTAATCCTTTCGGCGCATGTTCATTCGTCATCAACACAGCACCACCCCACTCTCCACCAACGGCAACACCTTGTAAAATTCGCAATGCAACCAATAACGTTGGTGCCAAAATACCCGCTTGTTGATAAGACGGTAATAACCCAACACAAGTAGTCGCCGTCCCCATTAAAAGCAAAGTAATAATAAGTGATTTTTTACGCCCTAAACGGTCACCAATATGCCCAAATAACATCGCACCTAAAGGACGTGATAAAAACCCCACGGCAAAAGCAGCAAAAGATCCTAAAATCTGCACGAATTGATTATCAGCAGGAAAAAAAAGCTGACCAAAAATCAATACCGATGCCAACGCATAGATATAAAAATCATACCATTCAATAGTAGTACCGATAAAAGCAGCAAAAGCCACTTTTTTTGCAGAAGAATTTGACATAAGTAAACCTTGGATAAACCAATACCTATTTTTATGTAAGTGATGACTATGAAACTAACACAAAACCATAAATATCACAATTTGTTATCAGGAAAGAGGTGAAAATTATACAAAATATTGGGATATGCTACTGCTTTCTTATGTATTAAATTGCTAGTTCGCTGATTATTAGCTGTTAATTTATGACTTTTACCAACAACATGTTTATATCATTAAACAATACAATAAATAGATTTATTACAGTATACGGTGACAGAATTCACTGTCACCTTTATTATCTTTTTTCTGTACAAAAACACGCAATTTTATGTCCGTTATAATTAATAAGTTGCGGTTGCTCAGTTGTGCAACGTGAAAACGCTAAACGGCATCGAGCGTTGAAAGCACAACCTAAAGGAGGATTAAGTGGGCTTGGTAATTCACCTTCTAATTTAATCCTTTCACGTCTAAGATCGGGATTTAATCTCGGTGTTGCTGATAATAATGCCTGCGTGTATGGATGTTCAGGATTACCATAGATTTCATCTTTCTGCCCTTGTTCAACACAACGTCCTAAATACATCACCATGACCTCATCAGCAATATGTTCTACAACAGAAAGATCATGAGAGATAAAAATATAAGATAAACCGAGTTCTTGTTGTAGATCCATCATCAAATTTAACACTTGTGCACGCACAGAAACATCTAATGCAGAAACAGGTTCGTCAGCAACCACGATTTCAGGATCAAGCATTAATCCCCTTGCGATAGCAATACGTTGTCGCTGTCCGCCTGAAAACATATGTGGATAACGGTTATAAAACTCTTCCTTTAATCCAACTTTTTGCATCATTGCTAACACTTTTGCTTTACGATCACTTGCAGTTAAATCCGTATTGATAATGAGTGGCTCTTCTAGAATAGAGCCAATTTTTTTGCGTGGATTCAATGATGAGTATGGATTTTGGAAAACAATTTGAATCTTTTGTCGACGCAATTTTTGCGCTTTGAGATCATTATCTAAAAGATTCTGATCTTTAAAATAAAGTTCTCCCGATGTGGGCTTTTCAATCATTGTCAATAATCTTGCTAATGAGGATTTGCCACAGCCTGATTCACCCACAATTGCGAGTGTTTTAGCTTTACTTAAAGTAAAAGATACACCATCAACAGCCTTAACTTGTTTAGGTTCAGAAAAAAAACCAGTTTTAACATGGTAATATTTTTTCAAGTTTCGGGCATCAAGCAATAATTCGTTATTTTCCATATTATTGTTCATATTGTGGTATTCCTTCGCTCGATAGTGGGTAATGACATTTTACTTGCCTAGTTTCAGAATAACTTATTAATGCAGGCTCCTCAGTATAACAACGTTCGGTAGCATAAGGACATCGAGGATTAAGTAAACAGCCCATTGGCCGATCATATTTCCCCGGAACAACACCCGATAACGATGCTAACCGCTGTTTATCTTGAGTAAATTCAGGAAGAGAGCGTAATAGTGCTTGTGTGTAAGGGTGTAGTGGAACTTTAAAAATGATCTCCGCATCACCTATTTCAACCACCTGTCCAGCATACATGACAATAATTTTTTGCGCAGCCTCTGAAACTAAGGCCAAATCATGAGTAATGAGAACTAATGCCATATTATTTTTGCGTTGCAAATCAAGCAATAACTCAATAATTTGTCCTTGAATTGTTACATCCAGTGCTGTGGTTGGTTCATCAGCAATTAACAGTTTGGGATTACATGCAATCGCTATTGCAATCATTACTCGCTGACTCATCCCACCAGATAACTGATGAGGATAAACATTGAGTCGATTTTCAGCATCAGGAATACCGACTAATTTAAGTAACTCAATTGCTCTTGCTTTGAGTGCTTTTTTCCTACCGCCTTGATGGATTTTTAGTGTTTCAATGATTTGATAACCTATGGTAAAACACGGATTTAAACTTGTCATTGGATCTTGAAAGATCATCGCCACATCTGCACCCACAATATTACGACGCATTTTAGCTGATATCTGTTGAAGATCTTTACCGTCAAAGTGTAATGCATTTGCATTAACTTTACCCGGATAATCAATTAATCCCATTATGGCTAGTGAACTCACTGATTTTCCTGATCCTGATTCTCCTACAATGCCAACCACTTGTCCTTGTTCAACATCATAACTAATGTGATCTACTGCTTTAAATCCACCAAATTGAACAGATAATTCTTTTACTTCTAATAGTGCCATGACTGAATCTCCATTACTGTTTCAATTTGGGATCAAGCGCATCTCGCAAACCGTCGCCCATTAAGTTAAAAGCTAACACTGTCATTAAAATGACTAAACCTGGGAAGGTAACTACCCACCATGCAGATTGTGCAAATTGCAATACATCAGCAAGCATTGTCCCCCATTCAGGTGTTGGTGGCTGTGCTCCCATTCCCAAAAAGCCTAATGCTGCCATATCTAAAATTGCATTAGAAAATCCTAATGAAGCTTGAACAATTAATGGTGCTAAACAGTTTGGTAAAATATTTATAAACATCTGCCGTAAGGCGCCAGCGCCGGCAACACGGGAAGCAATAACATAATCTTTATTAATTTCAGCTAACGCCGCTCCCCGCGTTAAACGGACATAATGTGGTAATGCGACAAATGCTAATGCCATTGAAGCATTAACAATAGATGGGCCAAATATTGCAACTAAAACAAGTGCAAGTAATAAGCTAGGTAAGGCAAGCATGATATCGACAGCACGCATAATTATATTATCGACAAAGCCACCAACATAACCCGCAATCAATCCCAATGTAATCCCTAAAATCAGCGAAATAATAACAACCAAACAACCAACTAGTAGCGATAAACGGGCGCCATAAATAAGTCTAGATAAGATATCTCGACCCACATCATCAGTGCCTAAAATAAATTGCCAACTCCCGCCATCCATCCAAACTGGGGGCGCTAATAATGCATCTCTAAATTGTTCAGAAGGTGAATGCGGCGCAATAAAATTAGCCAAAATAGCAAGTAATATAACAATCGCAATAAAGATCAAACCAACTAAAGCCCCTTTATTTTGTGAAAAATAAAACCAAAATTCACGTAAAGGGGTTAATGGTTGAGGTACCACCAAACTGGTGTCTTGCTCATTAGTGGCTTCAGTAATAACCTGTTTATTCATCTGTAAACACACTCTTATTTATGTCTTATACGGGGATTGATAACACCGTACAACATATCAACCAATAAATTCACCAAAATAATCATGCCAGCAACAATCAAAACACCACTTTGTACAACAGGGTAATCTCGACGTTGTAGTGCTTCAATTAACCAACGACCAATTCCCGGCCATGAAAAGACAGTTTCGGTCAATATTGCGCCAGCAAGCATCGAACCAACTTGTAAACCGATAACGGTAATTACAGGAATCATCGCATTACGTAACGCATGGATAAGAATGATTCGCAGTCTGCTAACTCCTTTCGCTCGTGCTGTTCGGATATAGTCTTCACTCAACACTTCTAACATAGAAGAACGGGTCATACGCACAATTACTGCTAATGGGATAGTACCTAATACAATGGATGGTAAAATTAAGTGAGTAACAGCATCAATAAAATCTTCCTTTTCTCCCCATAAAAAAGTATCAATTAACATAAATCCGGTTAAAGGTTGACTTTCATCTAAAAAAAGCATGTCGCTGACACGACCTGATACTGGGGTTAAATTTAAGTGTACAGATACCAACATAATAAGCATCATTCCCCACCAAAAAATCGGCATGGAATATCCCGTTAAAGACAAACCTATAGCTGTGTGATCAAATATTGATCCACGTTTCACTGCCGCAAGCACGCCAATTGGAATCCCAAAACTAATTGCAAACAGCATCGCACAAAATCCAAGCTCAAAAGTTGCTTTAAATCGAGGAACAAATTCCTCCCAAACTGGAATTTGGCTTTTAAACGAGATCCCTAAATCACCATGCAACATTCCAATAATGTATTGAAAATATTGCTCATATAGCGGTTTATCTAAACCTAATTGAGTCATTAATTCGGCATGACGTTCTGGCGATAAACCTCGTTCTCCGGCAAGAACGGTAATGGGATCACCGGGAATAAGGTGAACAAAAATAAAAGTCAGTAGTGTAATACTGATAAAAGTCGGAATAAGTATACCTAACCGCTTTAAAAGAAATCGAAACATGTAGTGGCTCTTAAGTATTGCTTCTAAATTATTGTCTATCAAATAGATAAACTTTTTATTGTTATAAAATAATATATTGATAATATTAAATTAGGTAAAACCCAACGCAGCGATTAACCGCATAATAGAGGTTAATCGCTAGGAATGCTATTTTTCAAGAGCAACTTGGTTGAAGTTATGTAATGCTAAAGGATCCATTATATAGCCTTTAACCTCTTTACGTATCGGCATATAAACCATCGAGTGAGCAATCATTAATGCTGGTGCTTGGTCATGCATCTCAACTTGTGCTTGTTTATAGAGTTCAACCCGTTTTTCATGATTTGGTTCAATTCGAGCTTGTTGTAATAAATCATCGAATGGTTTATAACACCAATGTGAATAATTTTGGCCTGATTTAACCGCATCGCAACTCATCAAAACAGAATAAAAGTTATCAGGATCGCCATTATCTCCCGACCATCCCATTAACACGGCATCATGTTCACCATTACGAATACGAGATAAATACTCGCCCCATTCATAACTGACAATTTTAGCAGTTACACCAATTTTAGCCCAATCCGCTTGAATCATTTCAGCCATACGACGTGCATTAGGATTATATGGACGTTGCACCGGCATCGCCCATAAATTTAAAGTAAACCCGTTCTCTAATCCGGCTGATTTTAATAATTCTTTTGCTTGTGCAGGATCATAAGGATAATCTTTTACAGCATCGTTATAACCCCACATTGATGGTGGAATAAAGTTTTTAGCTGGTTCAGCTGCCCCCTGAAATACAGCTTTAATGATCGCATCCTTGTTGACAGCCATATTTAGAGCTTGACGAACTTTTAAATTATCTAGTGGTGGTTTATCCATATTGTAAGCTAAATAGCCAATATTAGTCCCTGCCATTTCTTTAACAACAATGTTATTATCTGATTTCATTCGTTCAACATCCGCTACATTTGGAAATGGCATTGCATGACACTCTCCTTTTTGTAACTTAGCATAACGCATTGCAGCATCAGGTGTAATTGAAAAAACTAAACGATCAAGTTTAGCTTTAGGACCAAAATAATCTGGATTCGCTTTATAAAGGATTCGTGAATCTTTTTGATATTGAACAAAAGTAAATGGGCCGGTTCCAATAGGTAGTAAATCGATTTTTTCTGGTGTGCCATTTTTAAGCATAGCATCGGCATATTCCGCTGATAAAATTGAAGCGAAAGACATCGCTAAATCGGCTAAAAAAGGCGCTTCTTGTTTGCTCAACTCAAATACGACTGTATGATCATCAACCTTTCTAATCTCTTTAATTAAATCTGGTAATCCCATACTTTCAAAGTAAACATATTGACCACCAGAAACTTTGTTATAAGGATGATTTTTATCCTTTTGTCGCATAAATGTAAAAACAACATCATCAGCATTTAAATTTCGGGTTGGTTTAAATTCTTTACTGTTATGCCATTTAACATCATCACGTAAATGAAAAGTATAAGTTAGACCATCTTGGCTAATATCCCAAGATTTAGCTAAAGAAGGTTCAATTTCGGTAGTACCTAATTTAAATTCCACCAAACGATTATAAACAGGAACTGCACCCGCATCCATCGAAATACCGCTTGTCACAAGCTGTGGATTAAATGTTTCAGGTGAAGCTTCTGCACAATAAACTAACGTTCCATCAGCATACGATTGTGCACTGGTGAGCAACGTTATTAGCGCAGCACTCAATAAAAATTTTCGTTTATATTTACTTATATTTCTCATAAAATCATCCTAACTATCAACTATATTAAACCTATTTTGTCACACGTAAAAAAAGTTAAGAGCATCGTATTTTTGATATCTTTAATATACAAATTTGATAAAATATCTTAATTTTAGTTCTTACAACAAAAAAATTTAATCTTGATTAAATCCATATTTTTACCATCTTCCGCACAGATATAGTGCAAAAAGCACCATAATTAAAATCAACGTGTGACATAGGCATTTACATTAACACACCATTTTTAATTGAAATGACTGCTAACATTAACGCAACAAAAGTTAGATACCGCCAAACAAATAAAAATATGCAAAATTAGTGCCAGTTTCAATTTGCAAATCTATATCAAAAATATGTTTTAGTTGTGATCAATTTAAGTATCACCCTTAACTTTTTATATAAATAATCACTTACTAATTGATTTTTATTAAATGTATTATAGTTAGTGTAAATAAAATAATCATCAAATTAATAATATAAAATTAAATTTTCAACTTGATTTGATGCAATTAAAATATAGTTGAAGAGTGGTTTTATACGGTTTTAGAGACAAAAAACCAGCTTTTGCTGGTGTTTTTTTAGGATTGGTGCAAAACACGGAAGCTAATATGCAGCTTAAGTATTGGAGTGGGGGTAGGTAGAGGAAAGGGTATCCGTAGTGGTTGATTCTAGCAAAAATATTAGGCTGTTCACACATATATCATTTTATTGTTTTGATAATATTACTCATATAATACCCCACTGACCATGGTATTTTTCTATATCATAGGAACAACTTTTTATCACTTTTTTACTATGATTATATTGATATTCTTATACCATATGAGAAAAAAGTTATTACTATAATTTATTTAATAAACTTAAGAGTGAAGTGAAAAGTGCGTTAGTGAAAAGAGATACAACATTACTTGATGGTTTACTCAATGCCTTACTTGCATGTACGAATGTTGTTTTAGAGAAAAAATAGCCACACATCCAAGAACACGAAATAAGCTAGATTTTGTTCCATCTATATTTAGTATATGATTATGGAGATGATAATTTTATTTAGTATTAACCAAAAGAGTTATCTTTAGTTAAACATTGTTTAGCTAAAAAAATAGATGTTCGTAAAGTATTAGTATGTGCAACTTATACAGTTCCAAATACATAACGGGTTGCAGAAAGTACTTCTGGAACTATTGCTAAATTGAAATTAGATATACTTAATTTTAATAATAAATATATTAATGTGGCTTTAGAAAAAAGTTAATTTCCGTACAAAAATAAGCGATATGAGGTAAATCTGGCACGTTATATACCAGTTTTTGTTATTATAAATCCATCACATGTTTACCATTTTTGTATAGTTTAATATGAAATATTTTCTCGCTTTTATATAACTGGATAATTTCTTTCAACAATAGAGGAATATGGCCCCCCTAAATAATCACTACATAAAAAATCAATTTGCCTAATTATAGATTCAAAATCTAATGTAGGAATATCATTAAATTTATCAGTTTTAAAACCAACATTTAATACATAACAATAATCATTAAAATCATAGATTTTCATGCCTGTCGAATGAGTTAAATTTTCCATAATAGATGAACATTTTGCAATTAAACAGATGTACTGAAAATTTTTATCAATATAAGTAGTCTTATTTTCAGGATGGGCCATACCGAAATGTTGATTTGGTGTTATAGCAATTAGATTTTCATGGTAATCTGCAATTTCAGGAAAATCAGACTTTGTGAAGATATGATGAATCTGGCTTGCCAAAATATCTTCACCTAATTGATAAACTTCAGATTTTCCATTACGGTATAGATTGTTAAATTTACGTACATCTTTTTTAGCCTTTTGTACTAAATATTCGTGATAATTTTTTGATTGCTGTTGTTCTAGCGATTGGTGTTCTTGACGTGAAATTTGTTTCGACTTTCCTGACAGCTTATCTCGCCAATTTAAGCGATTATAAGTGAGATCTTGCAATGTAATTAGGCTTTTGGAAATATGTCCTCTTTCTGTTCCACACTTTTTATATTTGAATGCTAATGGATTGATAACTTTTGTAAAAATTCTCCCACACTCTGTATTCCCGTTAATTGGTGTGTTTTTCTTCGTAAATGATGTAAAAGTCTCTTTTACTTGTTGATAGCTCTCTTTATTTTGTTCTTTAAGAAAATTCTTAAAACTAGCATCCAACCCACTGTCTTTTAATACTTTTTCTATATAATGAGTAAGAAAATTCAATGTATTTAATGGACGTAAAGCAATATGCTGTAATAATTCAAGGTTATTAATTTTATATATGTATCTGGTATTAACTTTAGTTTCAATCAAAATTTGACTATAAGCAAGTAGCTTAATAGGTTGTCCAAAATACTTATCATATTCATTGCGTGATTTTTGGCTAGGATCTGGTTTTGAAAATATCGTTTGCACATTTTCCTGAGCATAATTACTATCCCAAATATCTTTGACTGTAAAAGAGGTTGATGTACTCGATTGTGTATATTCTAGAATACAGTCAGCAATAATTTGCACAACATCATAAGTGCATTTTTGATCAATCCAACGCGCATTACCTGATAATCTCACATCATAATTATTTTTTGATAAAAAATTTTGAATAAAATCATTACTCATTTTATCTCTCTATTTTTCAAACCAAACCAAAAAACACTATTAGCATCAATATTTAACGATCTTGTCTGATAGTTTCTTGCAATTTGATAAAAATATCTAAATTCAAAACTTGCATAGTATTTTAATTCATCATCTGATAAATGATAAGAAAATTTAGGTATTAATACTGCGACTGAACCATTCATAATGTAGCCTTTTTGTTTTCGCATTAACCTAGGTTTATATGTCATATTTGGTGTTAAATAAACATCTTCACGATCAAAATATTTAGTAACGGATAATTTCATTAACTTTGTTTGATCAATATAAGCATCATAATTTTCTATATCTATAATTTTATCACCTAAATCACTAATATTTCTAGATTTTAACACTCTAACTTGTTCTGAATGTTTTTTTACTAATGACAAATTGTCATTTGTGATTTGACGATCTCTGAAAACAGAAAACTGGTTAAATTTTAGCTTTTTAAACACCTTATCAAAATCTTGATCTCGATATATAACCCAATAAGGTAAAGAAGAATCAAAAATATAATTTGCTTTTTGGATTAATTTTAGTTTTCTAGGTAAAGAACACACATCAATATTTATTTGATTATTTTCTTTTAGATTACAAATTATATTGATTGTTTCTACCAATACGCCTTTAAAACCTAATTCACCAAAATCCAAAATAGATTGAATCTTGTTATTTTTATTTGTTAACTTTACTCTTGTTTCCTTATATTCTGGAGTATTAAGTAAATTTTTAGGCATAATCAGGGAAATAACATCAGCGCATTGTAATGATTTTTCAAGGAAAAAAGCCGAAAGATTTTTGATATTTTGGCTGTAATTTTTCACATCAAATAAACTAAGGTTTGTTTTTTTGAGCTTTGTAAAGGGAGGATTCCCAATTATTAAATCAAACTTTCTCTCAGGTTGATATAACATAAAATCGTCACAAATAAATTCTAACTCAATATTTTGGGGTAATCTTTTTTTATTATAAATT
>NZ_LZGO01000009.1:0-488 GCF_001690235.1 Gilliamella sp. wkB292 | reverse complement strand
TAAAGATAATTGTCATGAATACTGTTACCTTTTGATGATTATCTTGCGGTTTTTTTGTAAAATAACTAACCCGCTTAATGATAAATAAATAGATATAAGTCAATTAAATAAATTGATTTATTATCGACTGAACATTTACACCAATTATCTATACTTAAGCTATACTTTAAGGCCTTTTTATATAGATTTTATTTTTACTATAATTTAACACTCATCTTTTTGATTTTAATAACGTTATATTTTATATTGATTTAAAAAAATTCCTTTGACATAAATCGGACTAAGTTTTAATGGTTTTTTCTTTTTTTAAGAATCTTACTAGGGCTTGCTTAACACAAGGTAGATCGGAATAAGCTATAATAGCGCCCAAGTTATTGTGTGACCAATAAAGATGCTGGGGATTTTAATGTTAACCATGTCTTGTATAAATATACCGAGCTTACATCAGGTATGTTCAGCTTTATTGTCTAATTAATTTAATTTGGTTT
>NZ_LZGO01000008.1:0-14332 GCF_001690235.1 Gilliamella sp. wkB292 | reverse complement strand
GCAAATTAAACTAACTTTATTTTTTGTAAGAAAAATGTTTAATAAAAAATAAATGGAAACCGTTAGTATTATAACTAATTAAAAGATATATAACTTTGATAAAATTAAATGATCTTTTCACACATTTATTTTAACCAAACACCGACTTTTTTGAATTTATCGGGATAGCAAAAATAAAAAATTAACGGTATAGTGTAAATGCAGATTAGTCTAGGTTAAAAGCCAAACAATGGTTTTTTTAAAGGTCTGTTCTGAAAGTGATTTTTAAAACAACATTAGTAAAACCGATCCAAATGTATCGTTAATGTTAGCTAAAATGACATTTTGTTAAATAACCAGAAAAATTGATAACATTCTGATTAATCAATAATATTATCAACTAACAGTTGGTCGGAAAGGTAATTATTATTAACTGTATAGAAATGCAGTAAAAGGGTAATAAATAATGGATGAGTTAGAAAAAATAAAAACAATTGAACGGGCTGAATTACTTTCAAGAGTTATTACTGAAAATCTGAATTTAAGGGAACGGGATAAAGACATTGCGCTGTTTTGGTTTCGTGATTTGCTTGAGCCATTAAAACAACAAATATTAAACGAGCAAGCAAACAATCAAAAAGGTAACACAAATTGGTTACCTTTTGATGAAACGTAAAACAATTATTTTTTATTTGGATGAGGATCTTTCACAGAATCACCTTGACCTGACAACACATACCAACCATTTTTGCTATGCGGCTTTTTATTATAATCAGGGCAAGGTGGTAAAGATTTCTTACTTTGGTTTGAATAAATATAACCACAGTCGGCACACTTATAAGTGCCAGCTGAAACATCACTACCGTATGCAGCAAATTTTTGTACCATAATAAGCTTCTCCAGTAAGGTTATGTTTGCGATAAGCACATTACTTATCACTACTATATAAACGCGGTTTCAATAAAAAATCAAGCTTGGTATTAACTTTATTTTGTTCCATTCGATTGGATATCAAAAGCAAAATAGTAATATAAAAATGTAATCTATTAAAAATAATAAAATTAATTTGATTTACAAGCGTTATTCATTCACGATAAAATTCTTGGATTAATTAAATTGCAACAATTTTAATAGTAAAATTGGAATTAGTTTGCTCAAAGATACGTTTACCTGAAGTCTACCTTTATCAATTGATTTTTTAACAACCTTTAATTAACGAAATTATTAAGCAATTTTAGCTGATAAAAAATCACCAAACTGGATTATTAAAAATAAAAGATCATTTCAATCCTAATACAACTTATATATTAAAACGACGTAAGCATTCAAACTCAATTCTTTCTCTATGATTGTTTAGACTATCTTCTGGATAAATAGTTTCAAAGACATTAACCATTTTAAATTTATTCTGTGAATAATACTCAATACTTTTATGAACAGTTCTTATTCCGCCATGAGCTATTTTTAGCTGCTTAGGTTTATCATAAAAAGTTTTTAAATCAAAGGGGTGTGAATCTGTTTCTGTTTTCCATAAAAGTTGGCCACCTTCTAACAGATAATTAATATTACCCTTTTCGGTTTTAACTTCGCCATAATCCTCAAAAACCCCATTACGCCATTTAGCTGACGTCAAATTCGAAACACAAGACCAACTACCAACAAGCATCTGCTCGGTCACTTTATTTTCACTGCATCCAAACATGACTAAACACGCCAGTCCAATAATTATATTTTTATTCATATCATTCCATTACCTATAAATTGAGTATCAATAGTAGGTGATTTAACAATTAGGATCAATTAAAAAGACGAACAAAATTCTTTTAACTAAAAATAAAACAAAAAAAACAAATAAAAAAATCAAAAATAGAAGAATATAAAGTAAAAATGCGAACCTGCTTAGGATAATCAATTAATGAAAATTGGTCTATTCTAATAAAGATATCAACCGTCGACTTGGCAATTTGATCCATCGTCTACTCAAGTTTAGCAAACTTATTCAAGGTTATTATTCTATTCAACTAATATTCGATGCGCATTACCAAAATCAATAATTGCGCGTCCATTAGGCTGAGTAATCACCTCTATAAGCGAAAAATCGTCAATCGTAAATTTTGCCCCCACAGTTAATAGCGAATCATTACCAATTCCAACACAATATGTTCCTGCTGCCACAGCAGATTTAACGCCACTGGTTGAATCTTCAAAGACCATTGCCTGTTTTGCTGCAATATTAAGATGCTTGATAGCCTTTAGATAAGGGTCTGGATAAGGTTTACCTCGAGTGACGCTGTCACGATCAATAATGACCGAAATACACTCTTTAACTTCCAATAAACTAATGACCGAATTGACTTTTTCTAGCCAACCACTCGTAACAATGGCGACTTTCACACCGGCTTTATGTAAAGCAGTAATGAACTTAGCAACGCCAGCAATTGGTTTGTAAATAGCAGTGTTTTCAACATAAATAATATGTGCCTGTACTTTTTGTTGATCAGTAATAGGCAAGTCCCCAAATAGAGCGGCAATCGTATGTCGACCAGGTTGACCATGAATATGTCGAACCATCTCTGTTTCGCTAAAGGTTCGACCATACATGTGTGCAGCTTCACGCCACGCTCGTTCAATTACCTCACTCGAATCAATCAATACCCCATCCATATCAAACAACACTGCAGTAATTTTAGTAAGTGATTCACTCATAATTTTTTCCTTATCTTTCATGTTACACAAGTCAAAACAACCAATATCTGTTATCCTGACAAAATAATTCCTATCATAGATTTGATTTTAGACTCTGTATAATTCCAATTTTTTAGGATTCAATAAATGCAAGGAATAGATTTAAGATTATTGCGTGCTTTTGTAAAACTTGTTGAAACCGGTAATTACGGTTTGACAGCAAAAGCGTTATTTATTACCCAGCCGGCTTTATCCAAACAAATACAAGCGTTAGAATCTTTAACTGGCGGTCAACTTTTTTTGCGAGGTCGTCATGGTGCAACCACGACCACTTTTGGTGGTCAACTCTATGCTCAAGCAAAGTCCATTTTACAATCACATGACAATTTTCTTACTTATGCCAAACAGATAAATAAAAAGTATCAACAAACCTTATCAATTGGGTTTAGTTTATCTACCTATCAAAAAATACCATTATGGGTTGATCAATTTGTCAAACAAAGGCCCGATTGCCAAGTTACGCTCAATCAGCTTCCTTCAAGTGTTCAAATTAATATGCTATTAGAGGGATCTCTACAAATCGGATTTTTACGGATGCCTTTTACCAATCAACTAAGTTCACAGCTCATTGCCCATGAAAAACTTGCCCTGGCCATCCCCTCTTGTAGCCCTATCGATTGGCATAACTTATCGGCAATATTAAAGCATTATCCTTTATATCAACTCGATAAAGATTGCTTTCCATGTCTGGCAGAACAAACCGAACAATTTTTGATACAAAACCAACTTCAACCTAATAAAATATTAATAAATGGTGATTTGACAACGCTATTAGCGTTAGTTGCTGGAGGCAATGCGATTGCCTTTATGCCGCAGAGTATGAAGCAATTTTTGCCAAGGAACGTAAAGCTCATCATTCCTAAACAGAAAACAGTACATTGGGACATAGCAATGGTCTGGAATGCCGAAATAATGTGTGATTTTCGAGATATCTTTATTGATGTAGTGAATAAAAATGGCGGTAAAATGCAAGCTAACCATTATTAGGTTTGTATTTTATACCCACCAAAGCACGACTCAAACTCAGCAATCATTTAGGTCAAATTATATTAATGGGGATACTGATCACTAGGTATTAGCTTGTTAGTTAGGATCATTACTGAATAAATGAAGAGCAAACAATGATATGCACAATTTATCTGCTTTTGTCTGATAGCTAATCATTCATTTAAAAAATAGGTATATCAACATTCAGTATTTATTAAATGTACAAGTTTTATATAAACCCCTTTAAAAAATTAAATATTGACTGAATTTATTCTGTCTTAATTTCATCAGGATCATTTGGCCATAATATTTTCAGATTGCCATCAGCTTTCTTTTTTAACCGAAAACTAGCAATCCATGGTTTGTCCTCTTTATTTTTGAGGTTGGTTGAAACAAAATCAATTGAATAATCCACATCGACTTGAAAAGGATAATCAAAGCGTAAACATTCACCAGCTTTAGCTTGATAAATTGAACTATGATCTTCCTGTTCCCATATATAACCAATATGCGTTATAAAAATACTGCTAGATGAAATATTAAACACATCAGTTGAACGCGCTTTTTCTTTTGGTATGCTGATGCAAACTTTTTGATTTTGATCTAATCTAACATCAGCCGTGTTAACTTTATAAGTACAGAAAAAACAACCGGTTAATAACAAAACAATAGTAATAAAAAATAACGGACGGATTAGATTCGATTTCATTTTGTTATTCCTTATAGGGCAGACACGGTTATTTCGTCGCCACATTATCCAATAACCTTATTTGTTAATCAATCGGCTATTCAAAAATCAATGTATAACAATTTTGTCAATGCCATAAAGTTAAATATGTCATTCATCTTGAAATTAAACTATCTATGCTTCATGCTTAAAAAGCGAACAATAATTAATTTTAAAAATGATATGAATACCCCTTTTATTTTAGATTGATAGTATTCAAGAGCTAACTAAACTTTTTTAAAGCACTTTTTTAGAATAAATGGGGAATAAAAAATAGAGATTGAGCATAAAGCAAGTAATTTAATTACTTTACTGTTCATAAATACATGTTCAATTACCATTTAAATAGCACAATCATCATTTTTTGTAATTTTACAAGGCACTTATCCAGATGAAAATTTACACTTTTTTATTCAATTAACTACGAATCACTTTTAATCATCAATACTTGCATAAAATGGTCAACTTCGCTTATCCCTTTTATTTAAAGACATCATTCAATTAGTCTGTTTGATTTTATACGATTAAACTAAGTTTTATACCTAACTAATTGTTATATATTAATATTTATAAAAATAGCTTAAGCAACACATTTTAAACTGACTTTTCAACTCTGATAGTTTTTCACTATCACAAAATAAGTATTTCCATGTTATACACTTGTTACCCTATGCTATTGCCGAAAACAGTGATAGTTAATCTAAGGCTTAGATGTTTGACTCTTGCCATATACCGACAGTACATAACAATCACTGATATTGTTTAATAAGGAACTTAGCCGTATGAATTCAAGGATGACATCCACTCAACGATTATCAAATAAAATGAGCATTATTATATCCGCACTTCTCATTATGCTTTTGGTTGGTTCAGTTTATATCACTCAACTTATTTTTCAGGAGATATCAATAAACTTTAACATTGAGATTTTAGATGCGAGATTAGTTTTTAGCTTATCATGTTTTTTTTATGCATTAGCCTTTTTTATTTATGGGCCATTATCAGATAAACTATCAACACGTCTGTTAGTGACATTTGGCAGTCTTGGCACAGTACTTTGCTTGTGCATTGCCAATATAGTAACGTCATTTAACCTATATCTTATTGTCATGTCATTAATTGGCTTTTTTGCCGCCTCAGTACCTGCTGCTTTGTTTGCTTACACCGCTAAAAATACAGACAACGCAAAATTATCTCAAGCAATGGGAATGTTAATTTCAGCTTCAATTGTAGGAATGATATTCAGCCGCAGTTTAGCGGCCATGTTAACTGATATCTACTCGTGGAAAGTTGCTTTTGGGGTTTATGCTTGCCTGATTTTAATTGTCACTATTTTTATTCCATCAGCCATCAAACCAACTTTAAACAATACGCCTAAAATCAGTATCATTGAAACCTATCAAAACGCATCAAAACTGCTGTTTAATCGAACTGTCATTATTTTCTTATTAGTTGGATTTTTGCTGTTTTTTGTTTATTTAGGGTTATCTTCATTACTCACTTTTTATTTGAAAGGTTCACCATTTTATTTAACCTCAACAGAACTTGGTTGGTTAAATTTTGCAGGAATCAGCGCAATTATTGGTTCGATCATTACGGGAAAATTGGCACAAATTATCAATAAAAACAATTTACTCATTTTATTACTTTTATGCGTAAGTGCTTCAATTATTATCATTGGTTTTGGTACCAACTTATTGATGATTAGCTTAGGTATTTTTTGTCTATTTATGTTTGTGTTTGGAATTCAACCGATTGTCATGGCTATGCTCAATCAAATTGTACCACTCAACTTACGAGGCGCTGTATCGTCTTTATACTTACTTGCATGCCTTATTGGTGGCAGTTTAGGAACTTATTTATTGGGAAGCATTTATCAACAATTAAATTGGTTTAATTTAATTATTGATATCTTAATGTTAACCATACTTAATGTTGCTTTAGCTTTACTTGGTATTAAATTAATCAAAATTAAACAAAGCAATACTCAAACTATAGGCGAACATATATCGCAATAATATCACTTCACGAGGAAAAACAATGATCAAAAAAGTATTTTTTCAAATTGCTCTATTTATCTGTTTTATTTTATATGGGGAATTAGCTATGGCAAAATTGAATCTTATCGCAAAATCTTTTAGTGCTCCAACCGCTATTGCCTTTGATAGCCAAGGTTCGATGTATGTGACAAACTGGTCGGGAAGTTCAATAGAAAAAATCACAACGGAAGGTAAACGTAACACTATTTATAACAACATATCCTCTCCTGCTGGGATAGTTATTGATAAACAAGATAATATCTATGTTTCATCTTATAGTGGCAATTATATTCTACAAATCACCCAAGATGGCAAAGTAGAAAAGATATCGACTGACTATCATACGCCAACTGGAATTGCATTTTCTAATACAGGTGAATTGTTGATAACTAATCGCGCTTCTGGCGAAGTTGTCGCTTTAGATTTGACGACAAAGCAAAAAAAGGTTGTTGCAAAAGGATTATCATTACCTGTCGGTGTAACACAATTAGCTGACAATCGCTTAGTTGTGTCACAATATAGTGGGCGCTTAACTTTAATCGAAACTAATGGAAAACAAATAGAATTGGGTAGTGCATTTAACCAACCAGGTGTAGGTATAGTAAGCCTTTCACCTAGCGAAGTTGCCGTCATTGATAATGGTGCTGGGGCTGTTCGTAAAGTTGATGTTAATAGCAAAAATACCACTACATTAGTTACATCATTGTCTGGTGCTGTTGCATTAAGTTTGTACAAAAACCAACTGTATATCGGTACTTGGGGTGATGAATCGGTTTATCAATTAACTGACATCAATCCATAAAAAACACGCTTAATCAATTATAGGCAAAGGTAAAATTTTTAATGGTATCATTTCAATAAATGTCATTTCGGACCTTTTAAAACAAAATTAGGTCCGAACTTTTAGCTACAATATCATTAATATGTAAAAATCTTTCTAATTTTTCAATACGATAACATCAACTGTATACAATCTACCGCAATGCCATTTTTAAACGCTTAAGGGTTATCGAGCTGGTCTAGAGTAAAAACGACATTACCTTTCAATACAATGTTTAATCATGCGTTCCTTTAATCAAACCACTTTGTAAAGCTATCGTCACTATCTTTACATCACAATTAGTCAAATATGCCTTAAGTAACAACTTATAACAATTTGAAATAATTGATAATTTGCTCATAAATCAAGTTTGCATGTAAATTATTGCGCCAAACAAGATAAATGTCGATATATAATTTACTGGTTTGGGTACTAATCAGTTTTTTATACACTACCCCATCAATTTTGGCCTGTGTCATCGACTGAGGTAATAGCATCATACCTTTACCTAGTGCAATATCCAATAACATAGAAAGCGTGTCTGGTCGTTCAGCTCGGCGAATCAATGGATGATTTAAGGTTTTAAATACAGACTCGCACTGTGCATAAAAAGTCTTATTTAAATGAGCTTTAAACCAAAATAAAGGTAAATCAGTGACATCATTTAGATCAACATAATCTTGTTGGCTACAAGGATGACTTTCTGGAAGAACCAAAATAAGTGGCTCCTGATAAATTAACATCGAATTTTCTTGTTGGTTTCTTGAAGCAAAATCAGATACAACAGCAAAATCCAAATTGCCTTTTTGGAGTTCTAATAATAGCTCTTTAGACGTGTAGTCATGTTGATAAAGTTGTATGCTATCATTAAAATTTGTTAAAAACTTTTTGAAAAAAGGAATAAAATCAAAACACAAAGTTTTCGTCATACCTAACATAACTTTATTGCCTTGACAAGATTTAATTTTATCCACTGATTGACATAAACTGTTTAATACCTCCAGTGCTTGGCTTTTAAATTTTTCACCTTCCTTAGTTAATACCATGTTGTGGGAATTTCTTAAAAATAAGCTCACTTGCAGTTTATCTTCTAGTTCTTTTATTTGCACAGATAGTGGTGGTTGACTTACACCCAGTTTATCTGCTGCAGCACGAAAACTATGCATTTCACAAATCGCAATAAAATATTGCAATTGCCTGATTGTTGGTAGTTTTTTATTATAAATATCCATATTTTAAATTACTTCGCAATTGATGATTAAATCGATGTGGTACTCAATGTATTTTATCACACTAATTTACCAATAAATTCATGACTTTTCTAAGTTTTAAACATATAGTAAGATTAGTTAAAAGTTTATAGTAAATATTCTAAAGTTGGGATGATTTTACTCTATTTACAATTTACAAACTAATTTAAGATGAGTAGAGTGAAACTAACGCTAACTTGCCACTTAGAAATAATTGAATGGTCAAATTATTGGTAGATAAATTAACCAGTTGATCCCCCTGTTCAACTTGCCAAGCGTTACTTTCAGCCCATGATAACCATTTTGCAAGTCGCCAATTGTCGGGTTTTCCCAATATTACGGGATGCTTTTGATTACCGTGAAAATCAATATTGATTACTTCGACAACATCATTAGCTGAATAAATGTTGATATTGCCATATAGATAACAGTAAATTTTGGATTTTTTAATTAAGTTTTGCAACTGGATATTGTGGTTCATCAAGAATGGATTGAATTTTCATCACTGAAGACCCGACACACAAACCGTGAATAGTTGTGACTTACATATTTAAGTGCTAAATGCATGTATGGATAATACTTTTCTAAAAGAATAAAACATTATTGAAGGTGATCTTACTTTTATAAATGATTGATTCAGTGTTCAATTATCTAGATTTTAAAATCATTTAATTTTTTTAAAGAAAAATTTCAGCAAATACAATAAAACCTTCGCAATGAAGGTTTTAGGATGATTATGATTAAACGGGGATTTAATTAAATTAGTTATCTGCACCTGTTTTAACATATTGTTTAAATGCAGCCATAGCTCCATATTTATTTGGTACACATCCAAACATATTATCACAATAGGCGGCGATCAAGATTTGATATTTATCAGAAGTAATAGGTTTTTTAGAAACCTGAAATGCTAAGTAAGGATCATTCGCTAATGGATTAGCTGTTCTAATAGTCACATCTGTTACTGTTTCAAGTTTCCATCTAGAGTTTGTAGAAACCCAATATTCCGCTCTTTTCCAATATAGAGAACATTGTTCAGCTCCATCGCAGTATAATGGCTCTTTTGCTTTTTGTTCAATCATTGGATCTATATTACTTGCACACCCAACTACAAATAATGATAAAAATATACTAATTAGTTTTTTCATTGTAACTCCGAATCTGTTTTGTAAAAAAATAACTTTTAATCCATTAATTGATAATCGCGCTACATATGAATATTTTATTCTTTATAGAATTTATACTGTCTAAGTATGTTAACCATTTGATATAAGCGCATGTTATATTAATTTTTTATTATTTTAACCTTTAACTTTGATTTACATACCTATATAGCTGTGAGCTAATTTATTATATTTGTAGTATCATCTTAAGGCTTAGAAATAATTACTCTTATCAATAATTTTTATTTAATAACCATATATTCTATATATAGTTTTCAATATATTAATATAAACTTTACACTTTTTCAACAATGACTTTACATTTTGACGCATATCATCTTTGTTAGAAAACCACTAAATTAATTTCGATTACATTCATTTTCAATATAATTCAATTTTCCAAGAGTAAGATGAGTGTGTTATTGGATAAAGTTTGCAATTAGTATAAAACTGATGCATGAGTAATACAGAATATATCGTCGATAGCTTATTAACCGAAAAAAATAATATTAATAATCAATACCTAGTAATATATACAATCAACCGCGAAAAAATTTGAAAATTTCTTTATGTAACATATTGATGGTTATAGGTTAATTCGAACTAACGAGTTACTTTTTTCTATTAATAATAGACTAATCGACCCCCATAACAGCAATAAGTTTTGATTCTTCAAAAATATTGACTTTAAACCTTTTGTAAATTAATGATCAGGTACATTATCTATTCAAAATTACGCTTCTCACTAACCTATTATTTCATAATCATTAATTCGACTATTATTATCAATTCTTATCGAAAATGACCAAGTTATGGGGGATTAATGATGGTGTTGAAGAGGTTCAGTCGTTGGATAATATAGTATATTTAGTAGCAGTATTTTTACCACCTTGTTAAGTGGGTAACCAATATATTTTGACATTAACTGTTTTACGTTTTATTTGGATGTAGGATTGTGTTACTTTCTCTTATATTAGTGCATTTTGATTAGAACCCAAAGCCCATTTGTTCAAGTAAGAATACGAGCTAATTGCAATATTTTTAACACTAAGTAACGAGCTATATTATAGCACTCATTATTTTTAATCAATACGCTACGTTTGATTATGCTTAGTATTCAATACGATAACGACCAACAACATCAAAAATATGATCGTACGTGCTGAGTATTATGCGTTTTTTACCTTTGTGATGAACTTGTTCAACAAGATCAAAACTTGAGGTTAAATATCTTTGATTAGGATAATTATCTAATTGAGAAATAGATAAGTTATCAATATCAGTAAAAATAAATTTTACCCATACATCAGGCACGTTCAACACTTCGGGCTGACAATTAGCTAGCGATAATGACGTTTCAACAATCAATGTAAACGGGTAGCAATCCAAGTTAACCTTTTTTAAAATTAATGCGTTTCGAGCATAAATAATGCCGTATTTGATTGGTATCGCTTTAGTTATCATTTTTTTACTTTGTCATAACTTCTTTAAATTAATTGGAACTTATTAAATTATAACATTATATGGTGTTAACAATATAACATTTAATTTAACAGTATGTTATTCAACGATACTTTGCATTACATTGATTTAATTAAATTTAATAGCTTATATTTAAGTAAGTTAAAAATTTAAGTCTTATTGCTACATTGGCATAATGCTATAAGCATCAATCGAAAAGTAGGCAAAATTATTCAATATAATTTTAAGTGTAAATGCCATTTCATTGTCTTTATTCTGTTATGTAATAAAGACGACCGAGTTCATTTTATAATATGCTATAAGCTTTTATCTTTTATTTAAAGTATCAAATTGTAAATAGAGATAACAATTCATCAAATGAAACAAATCCATTTCGTTTATTGAGCTTATATTGGCTGGTATTGATATCTATAATTTCAGACATACAGCTTAGCAATCGAATAACGACAATTATCAAGTTAAAGCGACGTTACAAGACATTATCCCTTTTTATAATGAAAATTTTTCCCATTTATTATCAGACTTATTAAATATTTCTTTTTTATCAATTCGCCATTGTTTATGAGTATATATTAAGGAATAACGAAACTGACTTTTAAATTCTGTATGTTGTTGCGTATAAATGAGTAGTTTGTTTTCTGATAGTTGTTCAGTTTTTAGTATTTCTTCATCCGGTGAATACTCTGGTGGATATCCACAGTCTAATGAAACTTGGCGACCGTACTTTCTTTCTTTAATAGTACAATACTGATTGAATATAGTATTTAACTCACTTCTCATCTTATCTTTTAAAGGCTCGTCATCCTCATCATTTTCGATTAGCTCGCAAAGTGGTTCACAATATCCTTCCCACTTATTCATATCCGTAATGAAATTTTTTAACACTGATACAGCCTGCTGTACATTTTTTTCCATATTATTCCTTAACTAACAAATATATATTTTCTTTCCATTTCTTTAAACTTTGAATGATTGATCCTAAGGCGATCTATTTTATGGCAGGTTATTTAACAACAATAACCCAATGCTAATTCATTTCTCGATAAACGTCTAAAAATGAATCAACAAGAATCAGAAACAACGCTTCAATTCAATACGAATTAACTTAATCACTTTCTCTAATTTGTGCTAAAGCTTGTTCAAGACGACTAACGTTTTGATATTTATTAGCAGCAGTTGTTTTGTCTACTGACGCTAACCAATCATCTACTGCTGTTTTAAATAATTCTAAGCCATCTGGCGTCAGGTTTGACTTTTTAATCACCGTATCAGTCTTCAAATTTCCTTTTTTATCAAATGGTTCAACACCGATCAATAATTGATGTTGTTTTAAAAAAGCCAATAAAGCAATTGAAGACTGTATGATAGGCTCAGGTAACTGATTGATTTTATTAGTAGCCAGTGATGCAGCAACATCGTATACGGTAAAATCGACTTCTTTGTTTTTATTTTCTCTAATCTTTGCCAAACCTTTTTCTAGCCGACTAACATTTTGATATTTGGTAGGAACAGTACTTCTAGCTAAATAATCAAACCATCCATCAACAGCAATATCAAATAACTCCTGACCTTCTGGTGTAAGGTTTGATTTTTTAAGAACCGTATCGGTTTTTAAATTTCCTTTTTCATCAAACTGTTCAACATCGATTAACAATTCATGTTTTTTTAAAAAACCAAATAAAGCTGATGAGCTTTGCATAACACTATCTAGCCACCATTTGTTTTTATTTCTAGTAAGCAACATTGGTAAATTATGTAAAGTATAATCTTTTTCATCCCTTGCTTTTATAAAATCTCTAATTTCGGTTAAACCATTTTCAAGTCGATTGAAGTTTTGATATTTATTAGCAGCACTACTCCTGTCTATATATTTTAACCAACTATTTACAACTGTTTTAAATAATTCTAAGCCATCAGGCGTCAAGTTTGACTTTTTAATTATCGTATCAGTTTTTAATTTTCCTTGTTCATCAAACGGCTCAACACCAATCAATAAATCATGTTTTTTTAAAAAACGCATTAAAGCTGTTGAAGTTTTAGTGCTATGCTCTTGCCAAAGATTTGTTTTATTTTTAGCTATCAACATGGGCAAATCATATAAAATAGGATCTGTTTTATTCATTATTTTCTTCCTCCCACTTTTGATACGCTACAGTGAATAATATTATGTTAGTTTAGCTTTACGATTATATTTCGCAAAAATTAGGACCACTTTTGGCATTTTTCTTTTTTATTATTTATGAGCCTATATTCAAAGCAATATACCGAGTTATTGCTTCAATCAATCCACTATTTTATATTTAGCTATCATCCGCTTAATGGTATAAGAAAACGAAGCAATTGATTTTGAATAGTGTTTTCAGATACATCATTTAACATATTTTCCTAAGTGATAAATATCAGTTGCTTCTTTATCCATTTCAAGGCAGCCTAACGCCCCCAAATCCAAACTATATATAAAATTAGATTCATTATCTTTTTTTACAGATACAAAATAGCCTATATCACCATCTTGACCGATTAAAAAATAATTAGGCTCAACGTCTTGTATATTATAGGTACTATTTCTCTCTTTAATATTATTTATATTATAGATGTATATGTACTCTTCCCTTTCATTGATTAATTCATATGGATCTTTATCTTGAACCTCTTCGGATAAATATTTCACATACAAATTCGGAAATTTAATATTCATCTCTTGCTCAAGAATATTCAACATTTCAATAACTCTTTTTTCCATCTAAAATTCTCCATTCAACGAATAGGGTATAATTCAAAAACAAAATTGTTAGTATTAAAGTTAGCATATCATCAAAATATTTATAGCCTTTTTTTAAAGCTTGTAAAAAAAGCTTTGGTGACTATTGTTTTAAACCATTCAGATGAAGTATGTTTAATGCATCTCTATCGAATAGCGTCCCCTGATATTTCATAAAATATCTTGTTTTAGATTAATGCAATTTCAACAATAACAACTTTGAAAGTAGATATTTACCTAATGTTGTCATTTTTCTCATGAAGAATCTTAATAAACATACTGTGTATATCATGACAAAATTTCGAATTCTCAATGAGATCGGGTAACACAAGTACATAATAAAAGACCTGGTTAAACTGCAAATTTATATCATAGGGTT
>NZ_LZGO01000007.1:0-921 GCF_001690235.1 Gilliamella sp. wkB292 | reverse complement strand
AATTAATTGAAACCAATTTTCAAAATAATGAAAAAAATTTCATTGTCGTACACTTAGCTGGAAGCCATAAACCTTACAAACTTGGGTATGATGAAGTTGATAAGTTAAGTTTACCTGATGGCGATGATTATGATCGAACAATTCACCATACAGATCGAGTCATAAAAGAAATTTATACAATTTTAAAAGAAAAATTAGATGATTTTATTTTAATTTATACACCCGATCATGGCGAAATAGTCAACTTGGGCCATGGATTATTGAGAAAATCCAAAGAATTCAGTAACCAATTTGAAATCCCACTAATGATATATTCATCTTATGATAATTATCCTTGTCAGGAAACTGAAAGTTACCGAAATGAAAACAAAATGATAAATACATCTAATCTTGTTTATTTATTAAGTAATTTACTTGGTTATTCTGTAAATATTGATCCATCCTTTATTAACAAAGATCTAATATTATCAGTAGATGGAAAAGCTTATGAGTATAACGACATTATAAAACAATACCAACCCTAGTATTGTTTTATAATGAATTTATTAGATAGTAAAATTAGTAATTGGTTTTCAACTTTCTGTAAGTCAATTAGATTAAAAATTTTTTTTAGTCAAATAAAGATAGTAAAATTTCAAAGCCGTCACTATGTTACCCTTTTTAAAATTATATTTAGCAAAATGGCGTAGCCATGATCTTTTTAATGCCAAAGGGCGTTTTGTATCACGCCAAGGAGATAAACTAAAATACTTTTTGAATAAATCAGAATCAAATGTTTGGTACCAAGGTTTATACCCTGTAACATAATGTAATAAAACTGTATAGGGTGCGATTAATTGCTCTTCTTTACAAGAAACACTTATGTGAATTTTCGTATTATATTTTATAGGTAAGAGAGTTGTTTTATTTTCTAATAAAATG
>NZ_LZGO01000006.1:0-8166 GCF_001690235.1 Gilliamella sp. wkB292 | reverse complement strand
GAACATCATCATAATATACCCTGAAAAATGAAAACTACGTTGTTTTTATTATATATTCTTTTTATGTGATCGTTTTCTCGTTTTGAGAAAAAGTCAATTATTCACATCGTTTTCTATGACATACTAGATCAATGTGAACAATTGAGATACGTATTTTTTATTCATGATAAAAATATAAGCAAGTTTTAAGTGATTATTTAACATCACTGCATTTTATTTATCATTAAGACTACTACAATTTGAAAGGATACAGTCATGCATCAAACAGCAGATATTCAACAAGCAGTAAACTATATTCAACAGCAAACCGACAAAAAACCAACAATCGGAATTATACTTGGATCAGGTTTAGGTCCTTTTGCCGATACTCTTGAAGATGCCGTTCACATTCCTTATGACACTATTCCACACTTTGCTAAATCAGCAGCTGTTGGTCATGCAAATGAATTAGTGATTGGTAAATGTGGAGATAAGACTGTTGTCGCGATGAAAGGTCGTTTTCATTACTATGAAGGTTTTTCATTAGATCAAGTTACCTTCCCTGTGCGTGTAATGAAAATGCTAGGTGTTGAAAAACTGATCATTACCAATGCCTGTGGTGCAGTCAACACTAGCTTTAAACCAGGTGATTTAATGATAATCACTGACCACATTAATTTAACCGCCAATAATCCATTAATGGGGCCAAATAATCCTGAATTAGGTGTTCGCTTTTTAGATGTCAGTGAAGTTTATAACAAGCAATTAAGAGCAACGGTTAGCGAAGTAGCTAAAGAGCTAAATATCACTTTACAACAAGGTGTTTATGCTTGGTGGACAGGACCAACCTACGAAACTCCAGCAGAGATTAGAATGATCCGTACATTAGGAGCTGATGCAGTTGGTATGTCAACAGTTCCTGAAGCAATTATTGCTCATCATTCAGGGATTAAAACTATCGGCATTTCATGTTTAACTAATATGGCTTGTGGCATTTTAGATCAACCACTCGGCCATGAAGAAGTGATTGAAACCGCTGAACGTGTAAAATCCACTTTTTTACAACTCATTACTAAAACAATTGCACGTTTTTAGTTCATAGTTTTTAATTTTATATAAGCAGTTCAATTTATTTAGGATTTAAATAATGAACATAAAAAATAGATTAAAAATAATGATGTTTTTCCAATACTTTATTTGGGGAAGCTGGCTAACGACTTTAGGTATTTATCTTTTTAATACACTAAAATTTTCTGGTGCTGAAATAGGTATGATCTTCAGTACTAAAGGCTTAGCCGCATTAATTATGCCCTGTATTATAGGGATTATTGCTGACAAATTTATTCAAGCAAAATATTTGTACATGCTGTGTCACTCGATTTGTGCTGTTGCGCTTTTTTATGCTGCATCAGTGACGACATCAAGTTTACTATTTTGGTTGATGTTTGCTAATGCAATGGCTTTCATGCCAACTATTGCGCTATCTAACTCAATTAGTTACGCGTGTTTAGATAAAAATAACTTAAATACTGTCGAAGTGTTTCCTAAAATACGGGTGTTTGGTACAGTAGGTTTTATTATTGCTATGTGGATGATAAGTCTACTGAAGTTAGATTCCAGTAATGGACAACTTTATGTGGCATGTGCGGCATCAGTCGTATTAGTGATCTACAGCGCAACGTTACCAAATATTGAAATCAAACAGAGCCAACAACAATCTTGGTCTTCTCGTTTAGGGCTTGATGCATTTGTGTTATTTAAAAAACCCGTCATGGCAGTATTCTTTTTATTTGCAATGTTACTTGGCGCAATACTACAAATCACTAATACTTTCGGCGGGGCATTTTTAAAAGACTTTGGTAAAATTCCTGAATTTTCAGACAGTTTAATTGTTCAGCATCCAGCGATATTATTATCCGTATCGCAAATGGCAGAAGTGGCATTTATTTTAACTATTCCGTTTTTTCTTAAAAAGTTTGGAATAAAAAAAGTAATCATGATAAGCCTGATAGCTTGGACGCTCCGATTTGGTTTATTTGCGTTTGGTGATCCAACACCATTTGGTTTTGTCTTACTGTTGTTATCCATGATAGTTTATGGTTGTGCATTTGACTTCTTTAATATTTCAGGATCAATTTTTATAGAAAAGGAAGTTAATTCTAATATTCGAGCAAGTGCACAAGGGCTTTTTATGACGATGGTAAATGGAATTGGTGCATATTTGGGTTCAATCTTAAGTGGTATGGTGGTTGATAAATTTACTTACACAACTGGTCGAGATTGGCAAACAATATGGTTAATATTTGCATCTTATGCACTAGTGTTGGGAATTATTTTTTACTTTACCTTTAACTATGACCATAATAGAAACGAAACAGTTAAGCAATAACTTACCACAATCAAACTAATGGGCTAATAATTCAAGCTTACATTCTGTTCTGATTCACTTAGTATTCGTTATTCTAATATGTTAAAAAATGAAAAGTGACACAGGGTCTCCACCCTGTGGTCTCTTATTTCGTTTGTTTTTTAGCTACAAAATTAATTTATATAAGTTATGAGATTTAAATATGAAAGAAAAATTTTTAGGTGGTTTATTAGTTTTTTTAGGGGCGTGCAGCTTTGGTGTGCTCTCCTCTATTGTGAAAACCGCTTATAAAGCTGGCTACTCCCTTGGTGAAGTTACTGGCGTACAATGTTTTTTGGGTATGCTAATATTATGGATTATTCACTTAATAGTTAAAACCTTCTTAAAACCTAAAAGTACAGCAACGACAACTCATAATCCCAAAACTAACAGATTGAAAGTATGTGCTGTGGGTATCTTCCCTGGTTTAGTTGGCATTTGCTATTATCAATGTGTTCAACTCGTTCCTGCATCAATTGCTATAATACTATTAATGCAGTATTTATGGATTAGTATTATTATCGATTATGTTATTTTCAAAAATAAACCGACTACGACTCAAATTTTAACGGTGATTACCATTATAGGCGGTAGCTGCCTAGCCGCTGGACTATTTAATCAAGATATTCGTTTGAACTTAACCGGCTGTTTTTTTGGTTTCTTAGCGGCCTTAATGTATTCACTATTTATCAGTACAAGCAGTAATATTGGCAATGAATTACCAAAATTAGAGAAAAGTGCCTTGATGATAACCGGAGCGTGCATAATAACCTTTATTATATTCCCACCTTTATTCTTCTTTAAATTAAATTTGAATGATCAACTTTATCAATTAGGATTTTTATTAGCACTACTTGGCACCGTATTACCTCCGTTTTTGTTTTCTGTTGGCATTCCCAAAATTGGTATTTCATTAAGTGCAATATTATCCGCAGCTGAACTGCCTGTTGCCGTCACCTGTTCATATTTTTATTTAAAAGAATCGGTCTATTTTAATCAATGGATTGGTGTCATTATTATTCTACTATCCATCGCACTATCCAATTTGAAACATTTAAAACGGAATAAATAATATACTTAGACTAAAGGGAAGCCTAAACGCTTACCTTTAGCCTAGCATTACTTTATTAAACTAGGCTTTTTAGCCATTTTATAAAAATATCTGCTTTGGGGTTATATTTGGCTTGCGCTCGTAAGATGTAATAGCGCTGTTTACATAACATTTCCATTTCAGGAAAAGGTGTAATAAGCTCACCCGATTCAAGTAACTTGCCGATTAATTTCCGTCGCCCCATAGCAACACCACCATGATTAACAGCGACAGTAGTTGCAAGATCAGAACGATCAAAATCTATTTTGGGTATATCATTAAAATCAAAGGGCAAAGAATAATGATTAGCCCACCCCATCCATTCATCACAATTAGAATCATAACCCCAAGCCTGATTATCATGCAGTAAAAGGCACTTATCTAAATTTTCAACTTTATTAGTTAAATTTTTTTGTTTTGCATAATCAGGGCTACAAACTGGAATAATTGTTTCATTAAATAAATGTTCACAAACCAATTCATCATAAATAATATCGTCATAATAAATAGCTAAATCAATGCGATGCCGTGAAAAATTAATAATCTCATTTCCTGATAATATATTGAGCGATATATAAGGATAACGGCAAACAAACTGTGATATTTTTGGTATTAACCAACCTTGTGCAAAAGACGGCCTACAATAAACAGTAAGCGTACCTGAGATCTCTTGATTTTTAATTTCTAATATTTCTTGATTTAAGATATGAAGGGAATTTTTTACGACTGTGTATAAATTTTCACCATCGTGAGTCAATGCAATTTTTCTATGAAATCGATGGAATAATTTAATCGAAAGCTCTTCTTCTAATTTGCTTATTTGATGGCTTACAGCACTCGGACTGATATATAGCTCCTTTGCTGCTAATGAAAAGGATAGGTGTCGGGCCACTGATTCAAATGTATGCAATTTTGATAACTGATAACGATTGATAACACGGTTCTTGCTAAATAACTTACTTTCATCATACATAGCTCGTCCTCTCCCAACTTCATTAAAACATTAATTCTGTTATTTATCTATCTAAAACTAATTTTTAAATACTGGTTAAAATTTTAACTATCTTATTGCTTAATATACTGATTGAAATCACATTTATGCATGAAAATAAATCATGTGAAATTAATTATTAATCATTTGTCAAATTAACGATAAAAATCTTTAATTACACTGATAACTATATAATATAAGGAAAACAATATGGATTCACAAATTTGGTTTATTGTTGTTTTAGTAACGAGTATTATTTTAATAGTGTATTCGATAATAAAATTTAAGCTTCATCCTTTTTTATCGTTATTACTAGCCAGCTTTTACGTTGGATTATTAATGAAAATGCCTCCTCTCAAAATGATTTCTGCCATCGAAGATGGAATTGGTAATACTTTAGGATTTTTAGCCGCTGTAATTGGATTAGGAACCATTCTTGGCAAAATGATGGAAGTCTCAGGAGCAGCAGAACGTATTGGTTTAACATTGCAAAAATGTCGCTTCTTATCACCACAAGTAATTATGGTTTTAGTAGGGTTAATTTGCGGCATTACTCTATTTGTTGAAGTTGGTGTGGTCTTACTAATTCCTTTGGCTTTTTCAATTGCAAAGAAAACACAAACTTCACTTTTAACATTAGCTATCCCTCTTTGTACTGCATTGATGGCTGTTCATTGCATTGTTCCCCCTCACCCGGCAGCTTTATTTGTCACTAATGCTCTTGGAGCGGATATTGGTACGGTAATCGTTTATGGATTAATGATAGGTCTTTTAGCTTCATTAGTTGCAGGACCAATTTTTCTAAAAATTATTAACAAAAAAATCCCTTTTAAAACGGTACCAAAAGAGTTTTCCGAAATGAAAATTCGAGATGAATTAGAACTTCCTTCATTGGGTGCTACATTATTTACAGTACTATTACCCATTATTTTGATGCTAATTAAAACAATAGCTGAACTCAATATAGATAAAACAACCTTTATGTATCAAATTTTAGAATTCATTGGTAACCCGATTACGGCAATGTTTATTGGTGCTTTTGTTGCTTACTATATACTAGGTATTCGCCAAAAAATGCGAATGTCAGATTTATTAATAAAAACAGAAAGTGGCTTTTCTTCAATCGCTAATATCTTGTTGATTATTGGTGCGGGCGGTGCATTTAATGGGGTGTTAAAAAGTAGTGGTTTGAGTGATGGATTAGCGGGTATTTTATCGCAGCTAAATATGCACCCTATTTTATTGGCGTGGTTGGTTGCAATCATATTACATGCTGCAGTGGGCTCTGCAACGGTTGCCATGATGGGAGCAACAGCAATTGTATCACCTATGTTGCCACTTTACCCTAATGTTAGCCCTGAAATCATAACGTTAGCGATCGGTTCGGGCGCTATTGGTTGTACAATTGTAACAGATTCGCTTTTTTGGCTTGTAAAGCAATATTGTGGCGCAACATTAAATGAAATATTCAAATATTACACATCTGCTACCTTTATTGCTTCGTTAGTCGCATTGGCAGGTACTTTTTTATTGTCTTATATTATTTAAATAATAGTAATAGGAATGGATTCATGACACCTAACAATATAAAAAAATTAATAAAACAACATCCTTTAGTCAATAATTTAATAAACCTAGAGGAGACAATTTGGTTTAATCCTAAGGTGACCACCTTGACGGAAGGCTTACCTTATGTCAAACTAACAAAACAAGATGTAAATGATGCTACTAATAGATTAGCTAGATTTGCACCTTATCTTTGTAAAGTATTTCCAGATACAGTGGTGACTAAAGGAATTATAGAGTCAGATATTGTTGCTATACCAAACATGAAAGCAGCACTTGAAAGCCACTATCAACAAAAAATTACAGGAAGTTTGTTCCTCAAAAAAGATAGTCATTTACCAATTTCAGGTTCTATAAAAGCTCGTGGCGGAATATACGAAGTATTATATCATGCGGAAAAACTTGCCATAGAAAATGGACTATTAACTGAAACTGACGATTACAGTAAATTATTTTCAGAGAGTTTTACACAATTCTTTAGTCAATATAGTATTGCGGTTGGTTCAACAGGGAATCTTGGTTTATCTATAGGTATTATGAGCGCTAAATTAGGCTTCAAAGTCAGTGTTCATATGTCTAGTGATGCTCGAGAATGGAAAAAGAATAAACTACGTTCCCATGGTGTAAATGTCATTGAATATCAACAAGACTACGGCGTAGCTGTTGAACAAGGTCGTAAAGCAGCTGAATCTGATCCTAATTGTTTTTTTATAGATGATGAAAATTCGAAAAACTTGTTTTTGGGATATTCTGTTGCGGGTGATCGTGTAAAAAAACAGTTCCAAGAAATGAATATAATTGTTGATGAAAAACATCCATTATTTGTATATCTACCTTGTGGTGTAGGCGGAGGTCCTGGCGGTGTTGCTTTTGGATTAAAACTAGCCTTTGGTGATAATGTACATTGTATTTTCTCAGAACCAACCCATTCACCTTGTATGTTATTAGGTGTATATACAGGATTACACGACAAAATTGCTGTCCAAGATATTGGTATCGATAATATTACTGCTGCTGATGGTTTAGCTGTTGGTAGACCTTCTGGATTTGTTGGGCCTGCAATGGAAAGGCTAATTGATGGCTATTTGACAATTAGTGATCAAAAAATGTATGACTTACTTGGATTGTTGAACCAGCAAGAAAAAATTCAATTGGAGCCTTCAGCACTAGCAGGAATGATAGGTCCATCAAAATTAGAAGCAAATACAGAGTATTTACAACGAAATAATTTTTCACCCGAAATTTTAGAAAATGCTACCCATTTAGTTTGGGCTACAGGTGGAGGTATGGTTCCAGAAGAAGAAATGGATAAATACCTTAAATTGGCAAAAATATAGCGTTTATTAAAATGTTAAAATAATAATAACATGATGTTTTATCTTATGATAATAACATCATCTTTAATGAAAAGGAGATAAAAGTAATAATTGAGGTTTTAGTTGTTTTTATACTAAAACGTTATGTTTACCTCAAATTTTTTTGCGATAGAGTAACAGTCGTTTTTTAATGTTCTACAGATCGTTATCTTATTGTCCTAAAAAAAGGAAGTTATAGAAATGAAGACACATAAAAAACCATTATTTACCTTAGTACAAAGTGATAAATTATTACCTCAAAAAAATACCTTAAGTGATTTAGATTCTAAATTAAATTATCCTGAAAACATAAATAAAATTATTGCATTACATGTTAAGGAGCTTAAGTTACACCATGGCGAATATAAAGATAAAGAATACAATAGTAAAGCTAAGATCGAGAATAATAGAGAAATGCGTTTTATATTTCCTGAGATGTTCGAATCAGAGCATCATAAAAGGCAAATAAGCCTTTTGAAAGAGGAATTAGCCTTTGCTAAAGAATCGAATAAGGTCAAAGAATTATTAAGCATGCGGTTAAAACAAATGGCAAAAATTTATCCACACGTGCAACTGGATTTAAATGATATTACTGTCATGCCTAATAAAATTAAAAAATATCTGTTTGCGCCACCGTTAATCTTAACACAAGATAATGCAATTATGCTTTGGGAAGATGGAAATTAGTCTGATTAAAAGTATTGATAAATGAATCAATATTAGAAATATGTCATCAATTTTTGCAAAAGAATTGATGACATTAAGCAAGATTATTTTT
>NZ_LZGO01000005.1:0-3722 GCF_001690235.1 Gilliamella sp. wkB292 | reverse complement strand
ATCGAATAGTTATATCGTGACACTGTAACAAACAGACAAAATGACATCACGACTTGAATGACATCTTACGCTGAACACTTTTCTGCTATAAATGAAAAAGCGAAGATGTCAGCTATAAAATCAGTTTTAACCAATTTACATATTGACTATTTTGGTAATGAATATTTTTTTATTTTGTATTGATAAAATATCATACTTAATTATTAAACGCTATCACGCTGCAACTCATTAATTTAAATAAATATTTAAGTTGATAAACTATTATTCTAAACTGATGATTTTGATGTTCGACAGCAAAAGCCACTCAAGATATAGAGAAAACATAAAAGTGTAGTAAAGCGCTATAAGCAAGTTTTCTCGCTTAGTTAGGATTGTAGTAAATTGCTATTGATAAAAGAGATGACGTCGTCTTTATCCATTTCAAATTCTGGACTTGCATCAATGCCGCTTAAATAATTGATAACATAGGCTAGTTTTGCATCAGTAATACGATGATCTAAATAGAATTCAAAAGCATAATTCGCCACGTTTGACGCAGTATAATTATTATCAAGCAGATAAAATAATCCGTTTAAAAACAATAACCTTAAGTCATGCATATTCATCCATCTATTATTTGTGAATTTAAATTACTCAATATATCAGCGTAAAAAAACGTTTCGTTATAAGAAAAGATCATTCTATTTTTAGAGGCGATAAATAGAATACTTGTTTCGTCACTGGGGTAAAAAAAATCATTCCATGATTTTATAAAAATATCCACAGGCACAATTGCACTTGCTATTTTCCCCCAGAAGAAAAAAACAGATGAATGACCTGCTAATTTGTTTTCGAAAAAAAACGAAGATTGTTTGGAATTTTTAAAATCTAAATCGATTTTTTCTGTCACTGAACAAAACATTGGTGGCATTTTCATTAAGTGATCAAATGGGAATATCATATGCCAAAATCGACTAGATTCATCTTCATCAAGAAAAATTATCCTCTTTTTTTCTTCAGAAGATAAGATGCATTCTGTAGAGTTGAATCTCCAACCAATTGGATATTTTTTTTCATCAATAGTAAAACTTTCTCTATTCATAATAATATAGTCTAGTACCAACAAGATTTTAACCGTATTTGATTAGCATTATTTATTTTTATGAGAGATCTATTTCTTTCGAAAAATCAGATGCAACCAGACCGGCTTCTTCTACTTTTTTGTCTAAATACTGTCCCTAATACCTTAAATTCTGTTGTACCTGGCTGTATTCTATTTCTTGTATCGGTTTGCCGCACAATTAATAGCTATATATATTTTTTCCAACTCTGGCAATGACGCCTTAGGCACTATTAGTTTTTAAGTTATCAATCCTCGAGATCTTTCAGCCATTTTTGATATCTTTCTGGATCCTTTGCAATCAATGTTTTTAATGTTTCAAACACTTCGTTTATCCCTGAAGGATCCACTTTATATTTATTAAATACAAAAATCATTCCCTCTGCGATGGTATCAAGAACATAGAACATTTGTTGCTTATAACAACTAAACGTTTTATAAGGTATAAAAATTGAGAAATGCACCTCTTTGCGTTTTGATAAGGTTAAAGGACCGTAGACTAAATTTTTGTGTTCTTGTGTAGCAGAGATAGTAAAAACTAAATCATAATCTGTTGTTTTAAACAATTTGTCATAATGTGGTAGAGTTTTGTTTAATTCATTAAGATTTTCTATCAACGGATTTAAAACCGTATTTGTAATTTCGTAGCGAATGCCAACTTCAGCCCACAATAATAAAAAATCAATTTTCATTTACATCGTCCTTTCGATTTATCACTGTTTTGATTGCCAACTGGAATTTTTCCTGTTTTTGTATAATGCTCATCAATTTTCAGTGTCTCTACTGGTTTTGTTGTTGGAAAACGTTTTCAACAGAATCAGTATATTGCTATTTAACTTTGACTTTCTCTACGAGTACCCCAACTAATTTGATAGTTTTCAGCCTTTCATAAATACTTTCATATAAAAGTAAACCAAATTCCGTACAGCATATTGGATATTTTGGATATTCGCTTTCAAGTAAAAACCTCGGCGCTCTTTCTCTTCTTGAGTGGAAATGGCATTCAGGACAGACAAAAAGACGCTCATTTTCAGGAATAGGTTGTCCATCAAAAATATATGGTTTTTCACCTCTCAGTACAACGTAATCATATTTACTAATAAAAGTTATAAATGGCTGTTTATGCTTCTCACTTTCCACTTTATTATAAATAGAACCTATATTTAAATATTTTTCAGCCTCTTCACCCAGCAAACTAAATAAGCGCAGCGACATAATACTAGGTATCAGGAGACGACCTACCATTGGCATATCTAGGTTTTTCCTTATTTTCCCATTCGTAATCACATCCATACTACCGTGAGGTAGTTTTAGTCTATGGCAATAATGACAAAATTGCTCTCTGGTTTTATGCTTCCATTCAGGATCAAGATCGAAAGTGTCTATTCCTGAATAATACAGGTGATAAAGTTGTTCACGTTTCATTCATATACCTTATATCTATTATTAATTATATTTTTCTTCAATATTTGTTAGACAATCTACATCAGTTTCCTAGCGGCATCAAGAACTGCATCAAAAGACGGTTGCTAGCTTTGCCCAGTCGATGTTTTCGATACGGCTTCGATTAGGCGGTGTTAGGCATCGTAGTAGTAATACTGCGTGCCGCTGGCAATTTGTTTGCTGTGGTACGTCGCAAGTGTATCGAATGCTGCGGACGTGTGGTGGTAATTTGTTTACTTAGTTAATTGTAGTGATGGCTGCATGTGCCTTAAGCATTGGTTTCGCTTAGAAGCATCTTCTTAGAACTGTAGCTGAAATGATGTGTTGGCTTCGACTACGGTTAATGTAATGGTAATTTGGGAAAGATGATAAATTAAAAGCAGATTTGCCTTTCAAAACTTATCTTGGCAACCTCGTTCTTTTCCTATTTAGTAGACTATAGTTATAACTTGTTCAACATAACACTTAATAAAGAGTTTGCGGACGAGTTTATTTACTAGTGCATATAATTTTCTTTGGTTAAAGGTATTTGGATAGGTGCTGGCGGTGTTACATCAGGAAATAAAAATTTTTTAGATTCATCCCAATTAATGCCATTTTCGTAGAATTTAAGCAGACGATTTTGGATGTTTTTAGAATTTCCATTCATTCCTGCATACTCTTTGGTTTGAATAATATCTAAGTAATCTTTTACGGTTAGCTGTGGAATCAAAACTTTTTGATCTACAGAAGTATATCTATCATCCATTTCCACCAGACCTATCTTTTCTGCTAATGGACCTGTATAAGTAATAATTTTGGACTCCTGCGGGCGTACATTTTTTCGTACATGTTCATCTTATATCGAAACTAATAACTCTTTAAGTGTGTGCAATTACTGAACAGGTAAATAAGATATTAACCTTATTCAGGTCTACACCATCCCACTCATCTTTATCATTAAATATATTAAAAAACTCCATCCAATTGTTTTTTCTGGATTGCGCTAATGAATACAACCCATCTTTTATATAGACGCCGAATATTGTAATTTACTTGATTTATTTGTTTTTTGGTTACCATTTCTTTCCATCAGTTTTTTAAGTATTCATTAAAAAACACATACAATTTTATTATGAAAAAAAGATAATATTCATGTTTACTATTAGTTATTAGTATAGTAATTATTTTTCAATGCAAA
>NZ_LZGO01000004.1:0-7603 GCF_001690235.1 Gilliamella sp. wkB292 | reverse complement strand
GAGGATAATACCAACAGTAAACAGCAATAAAGTAGTTATCGATTTAAATTTTTACGCTAATTATTTAGCGTAAATGTATTGAGTTTAAAATTAAAAATCCAATAGTAATACTTTTTAATTATTTATTCTTACAATGCGTTTCTATTGGCATGAACGCCTGATTGAACCCATCTAAGCTAAATTTCATATTAACAGTTTTAGTTTTATTAAATGCTTTTACCAATAACATTTTTTTATCTTTTAAACTTTGATAGAACAGATGATCAAAATTGCTGAATAAAATTTTATCTTCAAACTCTAATTTTTGTTGGCTTAACTCTTTACCATCTACCATAAAAATAAATGTCCACTGCGTTTTTGGCGTTATTAATTCATTCATAATTATTATCGAAATAGTATTACTTTCACAACTTACACCCAATAAAACATCAGGAGTAGATGAAAAACGATCAAAATCAGCTGTGATTGCCAAATCTTTATTCTGCTTAGTTTTGACATCTAAAACTTCACCATAAACCCATTTACCACTCGTTTTAAGTTCATTTTTAGCTTGTACAGAAAAAATAAACAACATACCAATTATCACAACAATATAACTTATTCTTCCTTTCATTCAATATTCCCTATTCATCAATATAACAATTTGATTTTGTATCATGTCTATTTTACACACGATTATTAATAATTAAAAAGTTTTTACGTGAAAGAAGATATAAATTTGTAGGTTGAACTACTTAATTGACTTGAATTTGGACAGAAACAAAAGCCCTGCTTAACAGGGCTTTTATTAGTGTGATAAATGATAAATGAAATTATTCCCATTCGATGGTTGCTGGTGGTTTTCCACTAATATCATAAACCACACGGGAAATACCATTAACTTCGTTAATAATTCGATTTGATACTCGCCCTAAAAAGTCATATGGCAAATGTGCCCAGTGGGCGGTCATAAAGTCTACGGTTTCTACTGCTCGTAGTGAAACAACCCAATCATAACGACGACCATCGCCCATTACACCCACAGAACGCACCGGTAAGAATACGGTAAAAGCTTGACTGACTTTGTGGTAAAGATCAGCTTTGTAGAGTTCTTCAATAAAGATAGCATCAGCTTTGCGTAGTAAATCGCAATACTCTTTTTTCACTTCACCAAGAACACGCACCCCTAAACCCGGTCCAGGGAATGGATGTCGATAAAGCATTTCGTAAGGTAAGCCTAGTTCTAAACCGACTTTACGTACTTCATCTTTGAATAATTCTCTTAATGGCTCAACTAGCCCCATTTTCATATCTTCAGGTAAGCCACCAACGTTATGATGAGATTTAATCACATGAGCTTTACCGGTATCGGCCGCAGCTGATTCAATCACATCTGGATAGATGGTGCCTTGCGCAAGCCATTTGACATCTTTTAATTTTGCCGCCTCTTCATCAAAAACAGCAACAAATTCACGACCAATGATTTTACGTTTAGCTTCAGGATCAGCCTCTCCTTTTAACGCAGCCATGAACCGATCTTCAGCGTTTACGGCAATAATATTTAATCCAAATTTATCACCAAACATCTCCATGACCTGCTTCGCTTCATTTAAACGTAATAAACCATGATCGACAAACACACAGGTCAACTGGTCGCCAATTGCTTGATGTAATAATAAAGCCGTAACCGAAGAATCAACACCACCGGATAAGCCTAATAATACTTTGTCATTGCCGACTTTCTCTTTGATTCGTGCTATCGCATCAGTAATAATTGAAGATGGTGTCCATAATTTTTCACACTGACAAATATCAATCACAAAACGCTTTAATAACGCTAATCCTTTAATGGTATGAGTAACTTCAGGATGGAACTGTACACCATAAAACTGTTTTTCATCGTTGGCCATAATAGCAAATGGACAAGTTTCTGTTTGCCCAATTAAGGTAAATGTGTCAGGTAATGAAGTGACTTTATCGCCATGACTCATCCAGACATCAAGTTGCTCAATGCCAGCATCATTGGTGCTATCTAAAATACCGTCTGTTAATTTTGATTTTGCAACAATATCAACTTTAGCATAACCAAACTCTCGTTGATTAGATGCAGTAACTTGTCCGCCCTTACCTACTTGAATCGCCATAGTTTGCATACCATAGCAGATACCAAGCACTGGCACGCCAGCTCTAAAAACATATTCAGGTGCGCGTGGGCTATTTTGTTCGGTAGTACTTTCTGGACCACCTGATAATATAATACCTTTAGGATTAAACTGTTTGATTTTTTCTTCTGATACATCCCATGGCCAAAGTTCACAATAAACACCAATTTCACGGACTCGGCGAGCGATTAATTGGGTAACTTGAGAGCCAAAATCGAGGATTAATATGCGCTGTTGGTGGATGTCTTGCTTCATTAATTTTATTCCTAAGGTATGAAATAATATAAAAAATAAGAGGTGATATTGTATCACCTCTTATCTATGGTTAGAACTGCATGCTTCGCTTATTTTGCAGCATTTTCTTGTGCTGATTGAATTGCAGTTAATGCAATAGTATAGACGATATCGTCAACTAATGCGCCACGTGACAAATCATTAACAGGTTTACGCATACCTTGTAACATTGGACCAATAGACACAAGATCTGCTGAACGTTGTACCGCTTTATAAGTGGTATTACCTGTATTTAGGTCAGGGAAGATAAATACCGTTGCACGACCAGCTACTTTTGAGTTTGGTGCTTTAGATTTAGCCACATCAGGCATTACCGCCGCATCATATTGTAACGGACCATCAATCATCAGATCAGGACGTTTTTCTTGCGCAATGCGAGTGGCTTCTTTCACTTTTTCAACATCGGCACCTTGACCAGAACTACCTGTTGAATAAGAGATCATCGCAACGCGTGGTTCAATACCAAAAGCAATTGCAGTATCAGCAGATTGGATAGCAATTTCAGCAAGCTCTTGCGCATTTGGATCTGGATTAATCGCACAGTCACCATAAATGTAGACTTGATCTGGCATTAACATAAAGAACACAGATGAAACAAGTGAACTACCCGGTGCTGTTTTAATTAATTGTAATGGTGGACGAATAGTATTTGCTGTTGTATGCACCGCACCTGATACTAAACCATCTACTTCATTCGCTTCAAGCATCATAGTACCAAGAACCACATTATCAGCTAATTGCTCACGCGCGATAACTTCGGTCATACCTTTGTTTTTTCGTAATTCAACTAAACGAGGTACATATTTTTCACGAATTGATTCCGGATCGACAATTTCAACACCTTGACCTAAAGTCACGCCTTGTGATGCAGCAACTTTACGCACTTCATCAGGATTACCAAGTAACACACATTTTGCGATATTACGTTCAGCACAAATAGCCGCTGCTTTTACCGTTCTTGGTTCATCACCTTCAGGCAATACCACCACTTTTTTCGCATTGCGAGCAAGTTCAGTTAATTGATAACGGAATGCAGGTGGTGATAAGCGACGAGCAGAATTCACTACTTCATTTAATGATTTAATCCAACTAGAATCGATATGATCAGCCACAAAGTTTTGTGTATTTTCCATACGCTCTTTATCATCAACCGGAATTTCTAAGTTAAATTGTTGTAAATTGATTGATGTTTGGAAAGTATTTGTTTGTACAGTAAATACAGGTAAACCGGTATCAAAAGCTGGTTGACATAATTTATAGATTTTGTCATCAATTTCATAGCCACCCGTTAATAACACACCACCGATTGATACACCATTCATAGCCGCTAAGCAGATAGTAACAAGAACATCTGAGCGATCTGCTGAAGTTACTAATAAGGCATTAGGTTGCAAGTGGTTAATGATATTAGGAACGCTTCTTGAACAGAAAGAAATATGTTTAATACGACGGCTTTTAATGCCACCTTCATTGATAATTTTTGCATCAAAATGTTTAGCAATATCGATTGCGCGGCAAGCGCTTAGATCCATATTCCAAGGAATACAACCAAGAACTGGAAGTGGGCTATATTCGTTTAAATCTTTAATGGTGATTTTTTTATCGTCAAATTTTGGTGTATGATAAATTTCTGCAACATCAGGACGAGCAAGTGATTGCTCTTCAACTGGTGCATTCACTTTATTGACAATTACACCTACAATTTTTTCATTTTTAATACCACCAAAGTTAGAGCGCGCAATTTCAATACGATCTTTAAGCTGTTCTGGTGTATCTTTACCCATGTTAACGACAAAAATAATTTCAGCGCCAAGAGTTTTAGCAATATTATTATTTAGTTCATTCGCAAACGGATAATCAGATGTTGGCACAATACCTTCAACTAACACAACATCTGCACCTTTGGTGTTTTCAGCATAAAGTGCAACAATCTCTTCCATTAATACATCTTGTTGATTTAAACCTAATAGATTTTCAACATGACTCATTTTTAGTGGTTTTAAAGCAGGAATAGATGTGTTATGACTAACTAAAGTTGTAGTATTGTCTGGCGCATCTCCTCCTGCTCTTGGTTGTGCAACGGGTTTAAACACATTTAGGTTAATACCTTGACGCTCCATAGCTCGAATAACACCAAGACTCACACCTGTTAAACCGACATTGGTTCCGGTTGGAATTAGCATAATAGTACGAGACATAATTCATTTCCTCTTAATTCTTTATTAAATAAAAACAAACCGCCATTTGGCGGTTTTAATTGTTTTTTAAGCAGTTAGACGCGCAGCATCTTGAGCAATAACAAGCTCTTCATTAGTTGGAATAACCATTGCAATTGCTGACCCCTCTTTAGTGATTGTGCCACCTTTACCAAAACGGGCTGCTAAATTGCGTTCTTGATCAAGTTCGAAACCTAATAAACTTAATTTATTTAAAGCCATACGACGAACTTCTTCAGAGTTTTCACCAATACCACCAGTAAAGATGATTGCATCTAAACGTCCATCTAATAACATAGCATAACCACCAATATATTTGACTAAACGGTGTACAAATACATCTAACGCATTTTTGGCATTTTCGTCTGTGTCATAATTATCCGTAACGTAACGGCAATCGCTGCTAACACCTGTTAAACCTAATAAACCAGATTTTTTATTTAATAGGTTGTTAATTTCAGCAACAGACATTTTTAAGTTGTCATGTAAAAAGAACATAATTGCAGGGTCGATATCACCACTACGGGTACCCATCACCAAACCTTCAAGTGGGGTTAATCCCATAGAAGTTTCAACACATTTACCATTTTTAACAGCTGAAATAGATGCACCATTACCTAAGTGACAAGTAATCACATTAGTTTGATCAACAGGTTTATTTAATAATTTAGCTGCTTGTTGGCTAACATAATAGTGACTTGTACCGTGTGCACCATAACGACGAATACCATGTTTTTTATATAATTCGTTTGGAATAGCATATAAATAGGCTTCTTTTGGCATAGTAGTATGGAATGCTGTATCAAAAACCGCTACATTTTTATCTTTTAAGTGAGGAAATGCAGCAAATGCTTCACGAATACCGATTAAATGAGCTGGATTGTGAAGAGGTGCGAATGCCGCCGCATCTTCAATACCTTTCAGTACTGAATCATCAATAACAACAGATTGAGTATATTTTTCACCACCGTGAACAATTCGGTGTCCAATAGATTTAATACTATCTAATAATTCTGGTTTTTGTGGGAAGATACTATTAACAATAAATTTAATTGCTTCACTATGTGCAGCGCCTGCACCTAAAGATGCTTCGCCTTTAACACCATCGAGTTTCCACTTAATACGAGCATCGGGAAGGTTGAAACATTCAGCTAATCCAGAAAGAAATTCATCACCATTTTCAGGGTTAATAATGGCAAATTTTAAAGATGAACTTCCGCAGTTAAGAACAAGAGCGTTATTACTTGATGACATAGTAATTCCTATATTTTGAATAAAAAGATATATACCAATCAAAATTGGTAACTCAACACATGATTCAACAACCAATGTGATTACACTAAGGTGACTTCTGATATCGCGCTTTTTGATATAAAATAGAGAGCCGCCAATTTGAATGGTGACTATTTTAAGACAATAAAATGTGAATGTCGAGGAATCCAAAAGATATGAGTATTATTAAAACCTTTAAGTCAGGTCAGTTATACATGCAACTTTGCCCTAATGATAAAGAACTCGCTTATTCATTTCCTGAATTAAAAATCATTAATTACATAAAAACCGCGGCTAAATATCTGCCACCTATCATTATTGCGCTATTAGTCTGGCAATATTATATGCCTGTTCAAATAGCGGTAACAGTTATTACCATACTTTTTGCACTCAGTTTGCCATTACAAGGTATTTTTTGGTTAGGTAAACGCGCTAAGTCGCCTTTACCATTGAACTTGATAGACTGTTATAATCAAATCAAATCACAATTGATTGCTAAAAAAATAATCGTTGAAGATAAAAAAAACGACGATAAATTAACTTTTGAATCTTTTATGAGATTAATTACGCTTGCCAAATTACATTTGGGTAACTATTTTGGTGAAGATAACAATTTAACTCATGATTAGAGATAAGTATTCGTTATGCCAAATTTATTAACTACTTTAAAACAACAAATCGACGCACTTGAACAACTGGTTAATTTTTCGGATTTTCCTGAATATCAAGAGTATTATTTTGATGAGCAGCTATTTAATAACAATAAAGTCATTGCTGATCGCTCTTTTTATCTTGAAAAAATAAAGCAAACTTACACAGCATTAACTCAATGTGTACTTTCGCAAAAATTGACTCAAATGACATTTTTATCTGAATCATTAGTTAATCAAATTGAAGCCCTAACACGTGAATTAGCTACTCATCAATTGCGTCAAAAACAGCCAGAAACTTGCATTGAAGAAACGTTATCTGAAAAGCATGCACGCCATTTAGATTATTTACGTCGATTACAAGAGATGAAATACGAACTTGAGCTTAGCACAGATTCGCTTGATTATAAGAAAATTGCAACGGTTGATAACCGTATTTATCGTTGCGAACAAGCAATCCAAAAGATTGAGTTAGAGATGGAAAGTGATGTTTAATCAAATAAGCGTATTTGAGTTAACGATGTAAGCTTAATGTAGAGAAATATGGCGCCAAATTTTAAAAACTTTAGTATAGATGTGGTTGGAAAAAAAACTAAAAATCGCTTTAATCAAACACGTGATAAAAATAATATTATGGCGGGATATAGCGCTGTAAAAAAGCTTATTAGAATCAGTTTTTATACTTTTATCATTCTGAATTTTTTACTATTTTATTTTAAATCGATTAATGTCACCCTTCTTTCCAATATTTTCGACAACAAAGTTTACATATGTTGGTCGTTAATTAACGTTATAATTAGCATAATCCTCTATAAACTAACTAAGCCTAATCTAATTGGTTTTTTAGATCCAATTTCGCGCTCTAAAAGAGTTAAATTTTTAGTAGGATACTTTTTTGAGTATTTTTGCGCTCTAATGGTTACGATGTATGTTGTTCCTCATAATTTAGTTTATATTGTTCCTAGCGAAATACAGACTTATACAACAGTATATAAAATGACTTCACCAGGCCCTTCGCGTGGAAAACATG
>NZ_LZGO01000003.1:0-16224 GCF_001690235.1 Gilliamella sp. wkB292 | reverse complement strand
ATTTATTTGAATCTCTTTAAGTTGTAAAAGTTCGTAAAGATCAACGACAGTTGAGTCATATTGGAACCAATAACGATTAGCATAATTAGCTATCATAAATCTATAAATCATAACAACATCCTTTAAAAGGTTTACTTAAACTTCACTATATCCATAGATAGGTTGATTACATGATGTGGATAAATCTATTCCTTTTACTTTATTTTTTATAAAAAACTGTCGTAACGACTCTGAAATCACAATTAACCCTATAGATTCTTCACTCCTTGCCATACAAAATTGCTCATTTATATTTTCTTTTAAGACCATTTTATAAAAATTTTTGGGTCCATCAGGATAATCATCTAATATTGGTACATATTCAGATTTATTCATATCAATACAGGATATTAAACGAAGAAAATTTAATGCCTTATAACCAGAATAGCTGCAACCATTAACAGTTATAGTTGCATCTATTAGCTGGACATCATGTAAAAAATCTTGATTGTTTGAAAGTAAATTGGCAAGTCTAGGCGAGATAAATTCAGGACCATCACTGAAATAAATATCATAAGAGAGTAAACGCTTTTCACTGACTTTTTTTTCTAATTTAAAAACTACTGGTTTATTTGATTGAATCTTTTTGCATTGTAAAAATTCGTATAGATCAACTATAGTTGAATCATATTGGAACCAATAACTATCAGGATAATTATTTATCATAAGTTCATAAATCATATCAACATCCTTTAAAAGGTTTACTTAAGCTTCACTATTATCCATAGATAGATTGATTACATGATGTGGATCAATCTATTCCTTTTACTTTATTTTTTATAAAAAACTGTCGTAACGACTCTGAAATCACAATTAACCCTATAGATTCTTCACTCCTTGCCATACAAAATTGCTCATTTATATCTTCTTTAAAGACCATTTCAAAAAATTTCATTGGTCCATCAGGATAACTCTCTAATATTGGTATATATTCAGATTTATTCATATCAATACAGGATATTAAACGAAGAATATTTAATACTTTATAACCAGAATAACTGCAACCATTAACAGTTATAGTTGCATCTATTAGCTGGACATCATGTAAAAAATCTTGATTGCTTGAAAGTAAATTGGCAAGTCTAGGCGAGATAAAAACAGGACCACTACTGAAATAAATATCATAAGAGAATAAACGTTTTTCACTTACTTTTTTTTCTAATTTAAAAACTATTGGGTTATTCGATTGAATCTTTTTGCATTGTAAAAGTTCGTAATAATCATCTCCTGTTGAGACATATTGGAACCAATAACGATCAGGATAACAAGAAGATATCATAAGTTCATAAATCATAACAACATCCTTTAAAATGCTTACTTGAATTTTTATTTAAAATAGTTTTCCACTACGTGGTTCAATTCTTTTTGTTTTTATACGTTTATTTAAAGCTTCTTTAAATTGCTTTTGTGTCCAATTTTCCTTTTGATCCTTGTTATGAATTTCATTCATTTAAGTTTTCATATCCAATGAGTATTGATAATATGAACGGGTATATTTAGAAATCTAAAAAATCATCATATTCAGAATAATAATTTAAGGCTTTTATAAAGTCTTTTGTTGTAGCTGAAGGTTTCTGTTCCATCACTGAATCGATTACATCAGCAAATTGCTCTCCTGAATAAAGAAAGTATAGTTTCTTTTTTAAAACAAAAGATGGATAGATTTCTTTTCCATCATCATCCACATTTGGATAGTCACCAATATAATAACTTTTGTTACTCTTTAAATCTTCATCAAATTCGCCATAAATACAAAAATTATCATTTCTTTCTGTTGTTTTTTTTATATAAGAAATAATATCGTTTATTGGATAAAGGTTACCTTTAATCAGCACAGTATAAGTACTCCATAATAAAATTTAATATAATTTTTTACCTGTTAATACATTTAATCTTACAAGTCGGTCTTCTTTGCTGACTCGCCAGAGATCACGTTCGCCATTTCCTTTAGGATTATCTAAATTTCTTCTTCATAAAGGTTGTTTATAAAATCAGAAAATGATTTACAAACTAAATAGACATTTTCCATATTAGGATTTTCTTCCTCATCAGCTTCAAACTCATGATCCCAAAAATAAATCTGGTTGTCTTCATTTTTTAGTTTCATAATAACAAGGTTACCCCCTGCATCATGGGCAATGGGAATAAAACCTGATGGAATCCTATTTTTATAATTAAAATAATACTTTTCAAGGTTGCTATTTTTTTCTTTTCCTAAGCTAAGAAATTGGTCAACAGAAGATGCGTCAGTTCTATCTGAAAAAAATTTAAAAGAAGCCGGGAAAGGTCTTCCTCCATTAAACTTTATCAAAAAATCTTTATAATCGTTTGGTAAAATACTTTGTATTTTTTTCACAAAATCAGAGATATCTTGTAATGCTGCCGGTTTTCTAGAACAAATGATCATAACTATAAATTACCTTTTACTTATTAAAATTCCATCTGAATATCGTATTGTATTACGTAAATCGGTGGAGTCAGCTGCATATATCCAGAGTCCTGATGGTGATGCCAATAAATCCTTAATTTTCTTTACCATTAGGCCACAACAAAAGCCTAATGGATCAATCCAAGTCAATCCATTAGGCGCATACTGATACAAGTTAAACCCAGCCAAGAGCCCAATCGAGTCCGGTTGTGTAAATCTGCCTATACCAGGATCGTAGTATCTAATGTATTGTAATGTAAGCAAATTTATTTCTCTAAATATTGTCCTTAAGAGCTTAGGTTCTGTTGTATTTTTGTTAGGTGGTGTTCGGCATAATAGCGATAGTAATAGGTACCGCTGGCAGTCTGTTTGCTTTGCGGTTGGCTATTGCGAGTATAGCTGAATTATTGTAGTTGACTATGTAAAACTTCGTATTGTATATAAGCTTTGTTATGGATATAAGTTAACTATTAGATGAAACAAAAGGTAATACAATTATATTAAAAAATTCATAAGTCATCTTCACAAACTAATTTAGACATAAATTCATTAAAGCTATTACATAGGAAAAGTGTACTTTTACTTTGATTATCAGATACAGATAGATTGTCAGACCATGTATCAAATGTGCAATAGTAAATTTTTCCATTGTTGATCTTAATACAAAAATAATTACCACCAGCATCTCTAGCAAAGGGTAGTAAATTTTTGGCTAATAAATTTCTATCCCATAAATCTTTAGCTATTGTGTCCATTAAATAGTTTTTATTATTATTAAATTTTTTATAGTATTTAATTGGAGTCAACTCATGGATTGTGACATATTCATATTCGCCTTGTGGATCGAACCATGTATTATTTTCAGGCATATCACCATTATGTTTTAATAAAAATTCTTTTAATTGTTCTGGAATTTTTATTTTTAAACTATTTTCAATTTCAGTTATATCATTTTTCTAACCAGGCTAAAGCTTTGTTTTTTGCTGACCAGTCGGTCGGAGTTGTCGTTCTAGTATCAGCTTAGTTTGATTATACAAATAAATATTATATTTTTAGAGAAATGCTATTTCAGCTCCACCTATATCTTCTACTTTTAAATTTTTAATTTTAACCCCTATTCCATGCTCTATATCTCCTAACCAATCAAATAAAAAACCATATTGATATTCAACATCGGGAAATAAATAAATTTTTATTAATGTCAGTTTATCTAATTTTTTTTTGTAAACTTTATCAATGTATGAAGCTGTTGCCTGCTCAATTAAATGAAGAAGCTCAATTTGGTGAGATATAATAAAATTTATATCTGTTTTCATTTTTTCATCACATTCTTCAGACTCTAAATAAACAACTGAAATTTTTTGTGATCCAAAACAACTTAAAATTATATCTACAGCTATACCATCATCTTCACAATACACAGCCATTTTATCAAAATACATTTCGCCTATTTCACGAACATCTTCAACATTACTCTTTAATGCCAAAAGAGCAAGTTTATTAGATAATTCTTCACTGATAGATTTAAACAAATAGATAAATATTCCAATATTTTGATAATCTTGATCATCAATTGCATCTTTAGTGTATAACCAAATATTTTTTTTTAACCAATTTTTATCTATAGATAGGATAATATCTTGACATAATTTGGTATTTCCATCTAAATTTTTCATTACTTCTATGATATTTGGCAATAAGTTAACCTTCATTTCTTCTGGTAGTTGCTTAATTACATGTAATAATAAAGGGTTTACTACTCCTGTTAAATCTTTTCTAATTAATTCTACAGATTTAGGGGAATTTACTAATAAAAAAATGTTATCAAGCATACTATCTTGCAATTTAATACATTCTTTAATAGCATTTTGAATTTTATTCAATTCATACATTTTATTTTTTTCCAGCATATTCCAAAGGGAGGGAGTTAAATAATTCAATAAATTTTTTAGGATACATTTTAAACCGACTGTATCAATCCACATCACCCCATTAGGTGCATACTGATACAAATTAAACCCAGCCAACAACCCAATCGAGTCCGGTTGTGTAAATCTGCCTATACCAGGATCGTAGTATCTAAAGTATTGTAATGTAAGCAAATTTATTTGTCTAAATATTGTCCTTGAGAGCTTAGGTTCTGTTGTATTTTGGTTAGGTGGTGCTCGGCATCATAGCGATAGTACTAAGTACCGCTGGCAGTCTGTTTGCTGTGGGGGATAGCTGTTTGTTACATAGGTGTATTGGATGTTCTATTGGTGTAATATATCCCTACCACTTTCAATAAACTACATGATTACATTCAGAGTTATGAATTAAAAGCTATTGCAATTAGATTTCACTATGACTAAAAATTTCCAATTTTTAATCAAGGTCTAAAAATGCATCATTTTCATAATAAAAAATGAAAGATCTGAATAAATCGTCTAGTGTAACATTGTCTGATTGCCCTTGAGCATAACTAACTACATCTTCAATACTCGATCCGTCTAAGGTCTCTATCCATTTGTCATTTTTAGCTTGTTTTGGAAGATATTCATCTGAGTCAGGAGGAAAATCCCAACTATCCAAAGAAAATACACCTTGTGTATCAAGATTCCAAGTAGTTTTATCTGGAGGAAGATACAACCAAGTTTGAGGGATTTTATCTGGATTAGAAAGAATTTCACGAATCGTCATTAGTTCCATATTTTTCTCACTTAAAACATCATTAACATTTACCACTAAGCCTTTTAAAGCCAAATTTCTGATTTGGATATAAACTATTACACCTGATAAATTTTTGTGAACCCTGTACCCCCACTGCTCGATCCACATCACCCCATTAGGTGCATACTGATACAGATTATACCCATCCAATAGCCCAATCGAGACCGGCTTTGTAAATCTACCTATATCTGGGTCGCTGTACCTTAATGTATTGTAATGTAAGCTAATTTATTTGTCTAAATATTGTCCTTGAGAGCTTAAGTTCTGTTGTATTTTTGTTAGGCGTGTTCGGCTCATAGCGATAGTTCTGGGTACCGCTGGCAGTCTGTTTACTTTGTGTGCGCCCTTGTTCGTCGTAGGTGTATTGAAATCCGTTGAAGTTAAGTAAATGCTTAAAGCGTAACAAGTTTTGATTTTGGATACTACAGTCCTCTTTGTGTCTTTTATCCAGTAGGTTGGTTACGGCATTGTATTGCAGGGTTTCCCTGTCGGCGTGATTGCGGCAATTTTCGATTCTGCCGGTGAGGTCATAGAAACAAAATTTAAAGTTAAATTAAAATTAACAAATCTCTTTTACAATTCTAGACTAATAAAAAGTTTAATTTTATAGCTTATATTTATATAAATTGAAACTAATTGTGTATTAAATACACATATGCAACTTTTTGGGGACCCTCATAAATTTCGAATTTATTTTGTGATTCCAAGCGGCTTTCTGGTGCTGTGTCCATTAAAAATCTTACCGCTCCTAAAGAGCATATCTCATTATTTTTAATTTCGCACTCATCTATCTCAAATACTACGCTCCATGCATTATTCGGCCATTCTTTATCCTCTTTAAAACGAGATACGGCATAGTATTTTCCCGCAGGTGGAATTGTTTTTCTGCCTCCTTTAGACTCTGGAAGCCATACAATCTTTACACGATTCATAAAAAATTATCTCCTACACTGCTCTAGCATAGTTTTCTAACTTTGATTACTTTAATCTATGTTATCTTAGCGTATTTATTTAAATCCATAACTTCAGCATATCTCGCCGGACTTATACCATCAAGGTGAGTATTAAAATATAGTCTATTTTTTATAATGATAAATTTTTCTGGGATAGTCCAAAATCAATATACCCTTCCGAACTTATAACAAGACACCACTTATTGGATGAATCAAAAAAATAATGATGTTGAGGAATATTTTCAATAGCAAATGCAAGAAACCTCTCAAATTGCTGATTTGTTAACTGCACTGCAAAATTTAAAGACGAATCATTTATATAATAAATTACGCTACTTTTTTTTATTTCAACAAATATATCATTGTTATATAAAAAATTTTTTATCAGGAATAACCAGTTAGAATAGTTTCCAAAAAGTTGACTGCTTTTATAGTTAATAGTTTTTGTCCAATCAATCTTTGTTCCTTTCCAATCAAAAGAATCTGATAATTTATCTGCAATGTCTCCCCAATTATCTATCAGTTTTGGTTGATCGAATAATTGAGTGAGTTGTATTTTGATTTCATCATCAAGTGTCATAAATTTTTCCGTGATTGAGATGGATGCACAAATAAATTTTGAAGTTTGGTTACTGCGGATTCAGTAGCATCAAATAAAAAGTGTTCACCTTTATCTTTTTCACTAAACACATTATATGAGATCCATTTTTTCCATCTACAGTTGTCATTCCTATAGGCTTTTGTTTAGTTGAGCCAAATTTTCCTATATTAACTTTTCATAGCTATACTACGGGTACCACTGGCAGTTTGTTTGCTGTCGTAGGTGTATTGGAGGCAGTGTAAATCAAGTTGTTGGTTAAAGCCTACCACGTTTTGGTTTTCGGGTACTGCTGTCTTCGTTGCGCTTTTATCCAGTAGGTCAGTTGCGGCAGTTTTCGATTCTGCCGCTGATGACATAGTTTTAGTATTAACCAATTAAAATCTAAAAATCCCAATATACTTTAGTCCATTATAATTTTCTTTAAGAGGTTTTTGGATATTGAATTCACTTAATTCATCATCTGCTATATACCAAACTACAGCATTAGCTTGTTCTATACCTAATTGATGGCATTTTGTTTCAATTTGTTGTATGCAATCTAAATCTGATGTAACAAATTCATCAATCAGTTTATCAATTTTGACGCTTTTTTTTAACGGTTTAGGATAACCGATAAAGTCTTCATCATACCAATCATTACCCGTATCTTTACAAAAATCACAAACTATATATTTAGGACTATCAATATCATACTTATAGTCCAATTTAAAATATTTATTATATTCTCTAGTTGGCATAGTATTCGTGCCTATCCATAGATGCCAATTTTTTGTTAGATCGTTTTGTTCAATGATAGGATATTTAGAGTCAGCTTCAAATTCACCTATGTATTTTAATCCATTGTAATTTTCTCTATAAGGTTCTTTTACCTCTAATTCCAATATTGGATCGTTATTAACATACCAAAATACTGCATTTGCCGATTTAATGCCTAATTCATTGCATTTTTGTATTATTTTTTTCTTTTCATTTTCATTTACTTCCACTTTATTAATAACAAAATCCATATTTTCAGGGGAAGAAAATTTTTCTAAAATGATTAGATTTTCTGTCATGTATGCAATATTTCCAGTGTCTGCACAAAACAGGCATCTTGGTTTAGGATTTAAAGGATCTTTTTGTATTCCTTCAAACTGGCGAAAATAATTTTTGTATTCTTCATCTGAAGAAAAATTATTACCTATCCATAGGTGAATAGTAACTTTATCCGAATTTAAATGACTCATCACTAATATTCCTTATTCATAGACAATTGGGTTTAGTTTTCATATGTGTATCATGCATACTGTCTATTATATTTATTGCTTGCGATTTTGAAGTAGCTTTATTTAATCTACCCATTAATTTAATATGGAATTCTCTCACCGTCTTGATAATGATGGTGTTCCAAATAAGCACTGGTAAATTTTTGGATAAATTTACTGCTATGCTGATAATCCGTTTTGGGTTCAAAAAAACCGTTTTCTGTCGTCCATTCATATACACTTTTATTTAGAGGCATTTTTGTTAAAACGCCACTTAAAAGATTTTTTTTAATAAAGTTTTCTGCCTGTTCTAACTCGCTATACACACCTGAGCAAAAATCAGCTTCATGTCCATGAAAAACCCATATAAATGATGTCATTACTTTTTTCCATTTAGTCTATTTGATTTACTCTCTATTTTGAATACACCAGTCATAACCACTAATATCAACTGGCATGCTTCTATTGGTACGAATTTCCTGAATCATTTTTAGTCAGTTATAAAAATTTTCATTCAATATTTACGTCCGTAGATTTACATATTCTTCAAAAAAAGATTTAAACGATGGAGCAAGAACATTTAATATTTTTTTTGAAAAAAGATCATAATTAATAATTTGTCCAAAAGTATCTTTTCTACAATCAACACACCAACATACTTCGTCATCCTTAAAATAGATAACCGCTAGATTCATAGGTAACGAGTATTCATTTCGACATTGACAGGTATCATAATAAATACTACCTTCAGACTCTGTTAATGCATCATTATTCACTATGCCTGATATCTCTTCTTCTACAATACCGCCGCCACCAACTAATAAAATAAATTCTTTCAACTCGGCTGGTAATGACAATTTTAATTTATTTTCAAGTATTTTAATTTGAGATTCATCACAAGAACCTAGCCAATATACTTCATCTTCAGCTTCATTATGCAATTTCTCAATAAGGCTTTTAATCTTACTCATATATACCTAATTCTTCTGCTTTTTCAATTAATTCATCTTGCAACGTACCTTGTATTTCTTCGCCATTATAGGTTAAGACAAAATCACCATTAATATTAGGAGGAAAATGTGAACCATCTATTGTTCCAAAAATTGTTGACATTGTGTCTACCATTACTATGCGTAAAAAATTAAAAATCTTTTCTTGGTCGTTGTTTGATAATCCGACGACTATACTTCTTAATCTTGAAAAAGGATCTGCTTCATTTATTGGTTGACTTGAGTCACTTAAGTTTACTTTATAATATTGAAGCCCTTCATCAAGTAATTCAGATAAAAGTGACTTAACTACTAATTCATCATTTTTTAAAATTTTCATTTAACATCCTTTTTTACTATTATGTTTTAACTTGTTTAATTCAGGATACATTTTTTATTTTTAGCTATTAATTCTTTAAGGGGATTATTGGTGATTTTAGGAGGGGTGCTTGTTAACGTTCAAATATTTCTCACTAATAACACTCTTGCACTTTCAAAATGATTTCCTGATGCTGTTTTTCATTATATCTTTTTATAAAATTTTTTATACTTGCTTTAGGCACATACTGATACAAGTTAACACCACCCAAAAGCCTAATCCGATCTGGCAGAAAACTGATGTAATAAGCATGCTAAATGAGCCGTTCGAACTCAATCCAATACCGACTATAAAAATACCCTATTTAAAGTTAATTATTTTTTACTTTCTCTGATTTGAGCTAAGCCATTTTCAAGACGACTAAGATTTTCATATTTGTTAGCAGCTTGACTTCTACTTAAATATTTAAGCCATCCCTCTACAGCTGTATTAAATAATGCCAGACCTTCTGGCGTTACATTTTCCCTTTTAATAACGGTATCGATTTTTAATTTTCCTTGCTCATCAAAGGGCTCAACATCGATTAATAATTTTTGTTTTTTTAAAAAACCGAATAAAGCGGTGGCAGTTTCAATGACATCATCTTGCCATTTTTTGCTTTTATTTTTAGTAAGCAACATAGGAATATTATATAAAGGATAATCAATTATTTCTTTATTAAATGCAATTTTTAAATCCTTATCATTGATATATCCTAGCATTTCCTCACTCAATAAATATTCTAAATCAATATCTTGGTAGGATATTTTATTCTTTTGTATAGCATATAGACTAATTAAAAATGGATAAGCGTATGCTTTTGGCTTATAAATAATATCATTAATCAAATTTTTATTTACTTCGATAAGATTATAGGCTCTTTCAAGATAGATGGTATTTAATATATTAAGTATTCTATCAAAAGTATATTCTTTTCCTTTCTCAGTTATGGGTAATAGAATTGGATCAGATTTTTTTTCACTTAAATAATATGAATTATAAACTATATCCTTATTATCGAAATTTGAAGAGTAAGGAGGTTGAATGCTATCAATAAAATCTTTAATTTCAGATGAATATACATCCATATAGAATACATATTCATAACCTTTGTTAAAAAATTCAAGAAATATATTTGCCTTAGCTCCTTTTTTATTGTCTAAAATAATTTTATTCCTATTAACTTTAATATAAGGATATGATTTTAATTTATCTTTTAAAAAAATTTGTAATTCTTTTTCAAATTGGGTTCTCAATTCTTTAGACATCGTATATAGCCTCCAAACCTAACGCTTTTACCACTGTGTGTAGCAATTTCGATAATTCCTTTTTTACCTTTAGATGACATAATAGTTACTTCTGTTTGATTTAATTTATCTTTTAGTTTATTAAACCCTGCTCTCGTAATTTAGCGAGAACTTCACGCCCTTTTTCAGAAAGTTCCATTTTTTTAAATAAATAGCACGTTTGTTTTCAGGCGTTATTGAAATTGATTTAGGATATTTTATGAAAGAATCTAAGCTATCATCTGAAAAAGGAATATTCGGGTTATTGTAATCATCTTCATCTGGATCATAGTCATCTTCGACTTCTATTCTTGTTATCATCGCTAATAAGGCATCAATGTCGTTGGCGACCAATTTTAAGTTTGTATCTTGTTCTAAATATCCCCCTTTCATATCAAAATATAGATCATTAACTTCGTGACCCCAGTGATAAATTTTACCCTTCGGGCTTAAACAAAGTAGGTCACCATAATTAAGGCTAGCTATCGCTAAATAATTTTCTGGAATGCGATCTAAATAGCTGTCATTGATTGCCAGTAAATCTTCTGTATCTTCTTTTGAAAAACCAAAAATAACCTCTAAGGGTAACGCTTCGCCATCGCAATCGATACAATAGTCTATTTCAGCTTCATCATCTAAAATAATCACATTATATTGTTTTAGAAATTCGATATCGGCATGATTTATTTTTGTATTTAAATTTAACTTTGTAATACGTTTATCAATATCTTTTGGAACACTGTATTTTGATGTAAACATTTTAACTCCAAAAATATCATCCATAAATAAAAACAGATCAGATATTAATTTCGATATCATTCAAATTGGTAAAACACCCTTTATACCGGAAAATTTTTGTACATTTATATCCAATGATTTAAAATAATTTAGTGCATCTGATATATTTGTAAATTGCTTAATGTCTTCTACCCCATAATCTTCTATAATTTCCATTTTCTTTTCCATGATATGAAAAATATAGGCATTATATAAACCATTTTCCTTTTTAAGTGCATATTGAAAAAAAAATCGCTCACCGTCTATCTCTTTTATTTCATCAAAACCTCTAACCTTACCCTGCTCTATAGCCGCAATGATTTTTTCAACTGAAACGTTACTCATCACTATCTATCCTTACGTTTAATATTTATCATGCTTTTAGTAATAAATTATTAACTTTTTTTGATTTTACAGTTTGGGGGTGTTCTTATAAAGATTTTATACTCCTAGAACATGAAAATTATTTTACATTTAATACAGATGGTTCAATCCATATCATGAAGTTAAGATGATACTAATTGAGGTTAAACCCAGTTAGTAACCCAAATGGGTCTAGCTGTTTAAGGTTAAAGTCGACGGCACGGTTACTATAGCTGTGAAATTTTTTTTAGTATTTATTTCTATAATAAGACTGATTTAATAAAAACTATATATTGTTTAACTTATTCATTAATTCTTTCATGCATTTGTTTGCAATTTCTTTATATTTTACAGCTTTCTTTTCAGAATAATTTTTATCTAACATTTGTTCAAACTGAGCCATTGTACCCCAAAAATTCTTAGTTTGAATTGAAATTCCGCCGTTAACCCAACAAACAAAAAATAATTGGGGGTTATCTTCAGGTATTTGAAAATAAACAACATTCTGTATTTCATTTACATCCAAATATATGCCTGATTTAACATATAAACTTTTAGGTAATACACGAATTTTAGTGGATTCAATATTTAAATTACCCTCAACGGATAGATTTTCAGGTAAAGTCTCGATATTTGAAAATTTCAAATCCAAATTGCCTTTAATAGAAAGGTTCTCAGGTAATGTTTTTAATTCAGTAAAACCTAAATATAAACTACCTCCAACAAAAAATTTTTCAGGCAATACTTTGATTTTTGTCATTGTTAAATTTAAATCACCTTTTACATTTAAATTTTTTGGTAAAGTAGTTAATTCTGTATTTGCTAGATTTAGGCTTCCATCAGTAAAAAATTTTGAGGGTAATGCACTGAGTTCGGTATTGGTTAAATAAACACAACCCTTTACGTGTAGTTCTTCTGGTAATATTTTGATTTCTGTATTACTTAAATCTAAATCGCCAGTAACTAAAAAGTTTTTTGGTAATGCTCTAATTCTTGTATAAGTTAAAATTAGATTGCCATGCACTGTTAAATAGTCTGGTAAAACTGAAATTCCACTATTTCTTAAATTTAAATCTTGAAATACAGTTATTTGATTGTCTTGTAAAACAAATTCTATTTTTTTCTTATTCAGTAATGTTAAAAACTTTTCCATATGATTTGCTTTTTCATAAACAAAATAATATTGATAAATAAACCACTTTGTAACAACTATTTATTTATGCTTGAAGTCAACATATGAATAAAAGATAGCTTATTAAATGAATAAATTCAGTAATAAAATCTTTAATATTGTAAATAATGTTACGTATTTAAAATGGTAAGTCCAACGACATCCTTCATTTTATTAATCTAAAAAAGCATCATTTTCAAGATAATAAACAAGAGCATCTAATATATCCTCTTTTGTAGCATTAGGATGATGGTCTAATTTATACTCAATAATATCTAAAAAAGTTTGATATTCTATCCAATCTTGATACTTATCAGGATATTCATCACATAACTCACTCAGTTCCTCTTCTTCTTCATCGTTTTCAGGAAGATAAAAAGTTCCATTTCTTATATTTTGTTTTTCATAGCTTTTTTTAGTACTTGTATATAAAAAACCAAATAATTCTGGACGCTCTTTATAAAGAACTAATAATCCATCAATACCCATAATAGTTTTCATTTATTATCTCCAATCATTATTAACGATACGTTATTTTTTGCTGCCACCAAACCATCGGCATGGTATATATTTTATGCTATTTTTGTGATCTTTATAATCTATTTTTAAACTGTTTAATTAAGTGTGAGCATCGTTAATTTGCCTTCCAATGATAAAGAAATAATCAAGCCTTTTCCTTCAAGATTAATAACATCGCAAAATTTATTTATATTCCATTTTTTTAATTTAGATAGTTCGAGCCATTTATCTAGTGTCCAGTCATTTACGCTACCTAGCGTCACCATCTTTTTTCTAATACCATGCATATCAATACTTATATTTATTACAATGTTATTTTCAGATAAAACGCTGACATTACCATACAAATAGTTGTATATTTTATATTTTTTATTTAGTTTTGCTTTTGGTAGTTCTGGTTCACCCAATGTTTCATCAATAAGAGAATCCGGTGATCCAACATGTAACTTGTTAAGTTGTAAACTATTAATAATATCCATTATCTCAATTTGAAACATTGGGCTCCATTCTTTATTCATTATTGACAACCTATCTTGGCATTATATTTATGTACATTTTATTGAATATCCCTGTAGTCTCTTGAATTTCTTCTTCCACTTAAATTCTTAAGTTTAATAAAGATGGTGGCTTGGGTTGATAATAATAGACTTCACTTAACGTTTTTCCCTATTTTTAAAAACAGAATATTGTATTTTTGCTCTTATTATGAATGGACTAGTCATCACTCTATTTGAAAAATTATTAATTTTTAGCTAACTAATAATTGCATTTTAGGCAAACTTATTAACCATAAAAATATTGCATAAAACGATCAATGTTTTCGCCTAAAATCGGAGAAAGCGCCATTTTTATTTTGGGTAAAAATTCAGGTTTTATTTCATCACAATCATCATTTGTATATATTTCATAAATATTATATTGGTTATAGACAATATCAACAATTACGGTTAATGCTTGTATAAATTGAAGAAAATTATCGGCGATTTTGAACGGTTCTAAAACGTCATATGCAGCAAAAATAGAGGGGCTATTGTTCTCATTATGAAAGTTGAATAAGATAGGTTCGCCGCCTCCGTTCTGTTCTAAAAAAACAATATAATCTTGCTTTTTTAAATTAGAAAAAGAGTAATTGCTGTTTCGTTGTTCTAAATTTAAATAGTCAATAAATGCTAAAGAAGACATGCCCGTCTCTATAACAAGCTGTTGTAGCTCAAATTGACGGTAAAACTCGATTAAACATTGATTGTTATGTAAATAGGATGAATTCACCTCTTTTGGGCTTTTAGCTAAGTACTGACCATCATCATGTTTTTTTAATATGTCTAATAATCTTTCGAATGCATTAATTTCTAACATTTTTTATCCCAATACCTTTAACCATTTAATAATTTTCAAATAATGGCTGTTTATCAATCATTCTTTAGCCACTATTTTTATAACTTACACGGTATATTTGTTTTCAATTCAAGTATTGAATAATACTCGACCTGTTTTTTTTAATCACCCTCTGCGATGATAATTTCATTTTCATTGCTAGCTTTAACAAGAAAATTAATAAAGTTGATAATGTCGCTGTCTTTACTCTTTGCTAAATAGCTAATAAGTATTTTTTGATGATCGGGATAAATTCTGGTTTTACCATATGGGTCAATAGAAATCCCAGTTTTTTCTTTTAAATAGCAAAATGAGTTTTCTAATTTTTTAATGATATTATCATGTAAAATTAACGATGATTTAATGCCATCGAAATCGGATAAATAAGAAAAATCAATCATAATCAATACGTTTAATACACAATATATTGTGTATTATTTTATCGTGTACGATATTACAAAAGCAATTTCTATGTTAAATGCGTTATCGGTATTAATCTTGCGCAGTACTATTAGTCATCAGATATTTTTAAAAATCTTCCAGATCCTCATCACAAATTAATTTAGACATAAATTCATTAAAGCTTTCACACAGGAAAAGTGTACTTTTGCTTTGATTATCTAATACCGATAGATTGTCAGACCATGTATCAAAGGTGCAATAGTAAATTTTTTCATTGTTAATATTAATACAAAAGTAGTTACCACCTGCGTCGTTGGCAAACGGCAATAATTGTTTCGACAATAATTCTCTATTCCAAAATTGTTGGGCAATATGATCCATCAAATAGGCTTTATTATCATTTAAAGTTGCATAATATTTTATCGGAACTAATTCATGAATCATGACATAATCATATTCGCCTTGTGGATCGATCCAAGTATTATTTTCGGGCATTCCACCATTCTGTTTTAATAAAAACGCTTTTAATTGTTCGGGGATTTTAATTTTTAAGATACTTTCAATCTCAGCAATATCATTGGTATCAATTGATTTTTCAGAATGATAAAATTGGTTACTTTTACGGGGTTTGATATCTTCATATTCGATAGCGTAATCGTTATCTTCTTCATCCGCGGTCAGACAACCTAAGAAATGTTCTAAAGATTCAGATAAATAAATACTATTTTTTTCGAAATTTTGTTCTTTACTAAGCGTTGTATCCCAAACTGATCTTAGGTATTGATATATAGCACCAGTATCAATATTTATACATAAAAATCCATTCTGGTAACTGCGAGCAAATGGTAGTAGAAACTTAGGTAATTTGTCTTCATTCCAATGTTGTAATGCAATTCCCTCTATTACAAATTTGGGATCATTTTTAAATGCTTGATTATATTTTATTGGAATAAAATTTGAAATTTCAACAATATAAGCTGGCTCGCCTACCTTATACACACTTTTATATAA
>NZ_LZGO01000002.1:0-1072 GCF_001690235.1 Gilliamella sp. wkB292 | reverse complement strand
TTGAATTGGAATGTTTTATTTTAAAAAGAGATGATTATTTAATAGTTTTTAATCACTATTCATTATTTACATCACCCATTTTGATAAGTGCCCTTTTCAATTCGTTATACTCTTGCGGTGTGATATCACCTTTTTCTTTAAAGGCTATTAGCCGCTCTAGTTTATCTAAAATTTTATCATATATAACCACTTCTTTGTCCGTATCCATCTGATTAAACTCTCCTTGACCATATGCTAACCATTGTAATGATGCACCTGTTTCGTCCATACATTTAATGACTAAATCAGAAGGAAACAAATCTCGTTTATACCGGATGGATAAGCTTGCAGCAGATGTACCCAAATAGTTGCTATATTCAACTTTGGATCGAAAACCATAAGCCTCAATGATTCTATCTAATACTTTAGCTCCACCAGAATTAAAATTAATACTCATAATAAATTAAGCTCAGATAAAAATAATTAAAAAAACATTAAACTCAAACTAATATAATTTTATAATCAATTTAACTTTGTAAGTTAAATTAAAACACAATCATAAATTACAATTAGCTAGGAATAATGCACCATGATGACATCAATTTCAATCTCTATTTCAGCGAGTTATATTACGATTGACAAACTTGTTTGGATATAGGCATGAATGCTGATTAGGCAAAATATATCCGTGAAGAATATGATTCACGAACAAGCCGAATAGAAAATAACCATAAGCTACATGACTGAGTTTATCCATAAAAGTCTAAAGTATATAATCCGTTACTTAACTTACTCAAGGATCCATTATGAGTCATAACGCATATTTAAGCACTAAATTATGGAATAAGCCAATACTAATTTTTTACAAATTAATAAATTTAATCTAAAAACTGGGTATAAAATTATGAATAGTTAATTTTTCGAAAAAAATTATTAAAGACGTTTTTTATAATGCTCCATTTTACTGGCATCTCATAACCATCATAATATGCTTATTTGAAAAAATATACGATATATTTATCCATTAATTAATCATTTGAAAAGATAAACCAATTCTAAAAATGCAAATTAAACTAACTTTATTTTTTGTAAG
>NZ_LZGO01000001.1:0-347 GCF_001690235.1 Gilliamella sp. wkB292 | reverse complement strand
GGTAGGGTTTTAATACCTGATACGGGATGGCGGTAAATGCCACTTCATAAGCATCCGTGCGGTTACCGTGCCCAGCCACACTTATAATGATAAACCCCGCTTGCGTATCGGCTAACGGGTTACCTGTTATGCGAATACGTTGACCCGGCACCAGCTGACAGCGGTTACTTTTACCGCTGATGATTACCTGACTACTGATTGCCTGTTCATGACGAATACGCGCATACCATGTCCCACTTTCAATGCTGTTATCCTGATTACCTTCGCGGTTACCATTTTGCTCTCCTGCCGCAAAACGGTTGGCTGTATCGCTATCACGACCAGCATTAGCCGTGCCATTATCATTC